>NZ_JBHXSG010000006.1:0-8622 GCF_042714835.1 Streptomyces sp. NPDC058678
GCCCCGGACGGTCAACTCCCGTCCGGGGCCGCGCCGTACGCCGTACCGGCTAGCCGTCCAGCGACGTCATCACGTGCTTGATCCGCGTGTAGTCGTCGAAGCCGTACGACGAGAGGTCCTTGCCGTAGCCGGACTTCTTGAAGCCGCCGTGGGGCATCTCGGCGACCAGCGGGATGTGGGTGTTGATCCACACGCAGCCGAAGTCGAGCTTCTTGGACATCCGCATCGCGCGGCCGTGGTCCTTGGTCCACACGGAGGAGGCGAGGGCGTACTCGACGCCGTTGGCCCACTCCACGGCCTGGTCCTCGTCGGAGAAGGACTGGACGGTGATGACCGGCCCGAAGACCTCCTTCTGGATGATCTCGTCGTCCTGCTTGAGGCCCGAGACGACGGTCGGCGCGTAGAAGTAGCCCCTCTCACCGACCTGGTGGCCACCGGTCTCGACCTTGGCGTGCGCGGGCAGCCGCTCGATGAAGCCGGAGACCTGCTTGAGCTGGTTGGGGTTGTTGAGCGGGCCGTACAGGACGTCCTCGTCGTCCGGCTGACCCGTCTTGGTCTCGGCGGCGGCCTTCGCCAGCGCGGCCACGAACTCGTCGTGGATGGCCTCCTGGACGAGGACACGGGTGGCGGCCGTACAGTCCTGCCCGGCGTTGAAGAAGCCCGCGACGGAGATGTCCTCGACGGCCTTGGGGATGTCCGTGTCGTCGAAGACGACGACCGGCGCCTTGCCGCCCAGCTCCAGGTGGACCCGCTTGACGTCCTTGGCCGCGGACTCGGCGACGGACATGCCCGCCCGGACGGAACCGGTGATGGAGGCCATCGCCGGCGTCGGGTGCTCGACCATCAGGCGGCCGGTGTCACGGTCGCCGGTGATGACGTTGAAGACGCCCTTGGGCAGGATCGAGCCGATGATGTCGGCGATCAGGACCGTCGAGGCCGGGGTCGTGTCCGACGGCTTCAGCACGACCGTGTTGCCCGCCGCGAGCGCCGGGGCGAACTTCCACACGGCCATCATCATCGGGTAGTTCCACGGCGCGACCTGCGCGCAGACGCCGACCGGCTCGCGGCGGACGATCGAGGTCAGACCCTCCATGTACTCGCCGGCCGAGCGCCCTTCCAGCATCCGGGCCGCGCCCGCGAAGAAGCGGATCTGGTCGACCATGGGCGGGATCTCTTCGGAGCGGGTCAGCCCGATCGGCTTGCCCGTGTTCTCCACCTCGGCCGCGATGAGTTCCTCGGCACGCTCCTCGAACGCGTCCGCGATCTTCAGGAGGGCCTTCTGGCGCTCGGCGGGGGTGGTGTCGCGCCAGGCCGGGAAGGCGGCGGCGGCCGCCGCCATGGCGGCGTCCACGTCGGCCTGCCCGGACAGCGGCGCGGTCGCGTACGCCTCGCCCGTCGCGGGGTTGACCACCTCGGTGGTCCGTCCGTCGGCGGCGTCCCGGAACTCCCCGGCGATGTAGTTCCGTAGGGTGCGCAGCCCACGCAGCTCGGTGCTCACTGCCGGCCTCCTGTGTCGGGTCGAACTGTCCATTGACTGAGACACCCACCCTAATCCGCACGCCGACGTTTTCAACACCCCCACTCCCGTCAAGGCTGCGAAATCCGCAGGTCTCGGTCGCGTAAACAACGAATTTCATCGCCTCGACCTTGCGGAAGTGTCGAGACGTCGTGCACAGTGACGTCGTGGCCAGTCGAAGCGCAGACCCCAAGGACTCCCGCGAGTCCAGGAACGGCACCACCCCGCATCTGGATGCCGTCTCCCTCGCCATCATCGAACAGCTCCAGGAGGACGGCCGCCGGCCGTACGCGGCCATCGGCAAGGCCGTCGGCCTCTCCGAGGCGGCCGTGCGCCAGCGCGTGCAGAAGCTGCTCGACCAGGGCGTGATGCAGATCGTCGCCGTCACGGACCCGCTCACCGTGGGCTTCCGCCGGCAGGCGATGGTCGGCATTCACGTGGATGGTGACGTGGAGTCCGTGGCCGACGCGGTGACCGCCATGTCCGAATGCGAGTACGTGGTGATGACCGCCGGCTCCTTCGACCTGATGGTGGAGGTCGTCTGCGAGGACGACGACCACCTCCTGGACGTCATCAACAAACGCATCCGAGCCGTCCCCGGCGTGCGCTCCACCGAGAGCTTCGTCTACCTCAAGCTCAAGAAGCAGACCTACATGTGGGGAACCCGATAGCCGTGAGCAAGGACCTCAGCCAGACCGCGTACGACCACCTGTGGATGCACTTCACCCGCATGTCCTCGTACCAGAACTCCCCCGTCCCGACCATCGTCCGGGGTGAGGGCACCCACATCTACGACGACAAGGGCAGGCGCTACCTCGACGGTCTCGCGGGTCTGTTCGTGGTCCAGGCCGGTCACGGCCGCACGGAACTCGCCGAGACGGCCTTCAAGCAGGCCCAGGAGCTGGCGTTCTTCCCGATCTGGTCCTATGCCCACCCGAAGGCCGTCGAACTGGCCGAGCGCCTCGCGCACCACGCGCCCGGCGACCTGAACAAGGTCTTCTTCACCACCGGCGGCGGCGAGGCGGTCGAGACCGCCTGGAAGCTCGCCAAGCAGTACTTCAAGCTGACCGGCAAGCCCACCAAGTACAAGGTGATCTCCCGCGCGGTCGCCTACCACGGCACCCCCCAGGGCGCCCTGTCCATCACCGGCCTGCCGGCCCTGAAGGCCCCCTTCGAGCCCCTCGTCCCGGGCGCGCACAAGGTCCCGAACACCAACATCTACCGCGCCCCGCTCTTCGGCGACGACCCGGAGGCCTTCGGCCGCTGGGCCGCCGACCAGATCGAGCAGCAGATCCTCATGGAGGGCCCGGACACGGTCGCCGCGGTCTTCCTGGAGCCCGTCCAGAACGCGGGCGGCTGCTTCCCGCCCCCGCCCGGCTACTTCCGGCGGGTGCGCGAGATCTGCGACCAGTACGACGTGCTGCTCGTGTCGGACGAGGTCATCTGCGCCTTCGGCCGCCTGGGCACGATGTTCGCCTGCGACAAGTTCGACTACGTCCCGGACATGATCACCTGCGCCAAGGGCATGACCTCGGGCTACTCGCCGATCGGCGCCTGCATCATCTCCGACCGCCTGGCCGAGCCGTTCTACACGGGCGACAACACCTTCCTGCACGGCTACACCTTCGGCGGCCACCCGGTGTCGGCCGCGGTGGGTCTGGCCAACCTCGACCTGTTCGAGCGCGAGAACCTCAACCAGCACGTCCTCGACAACGAGGGCGCCTTCCGCGCCACCCTGGAGAAGCTGCACGACCTGCCGATCGTCGGCGACGTCCGCGGCAACGGCTTCTTCTACGGCATCGAACTGGTGAAGGACAAGCACACCAAGGAGTCCTTCAACGACGAGGAGACCGAGCGCGTCCTGTACGGCTTCCTGTCCAAGGCCCTCTTCGACAACGGCCTGTACTGCCGTGCCGACGACCGGGGCGACCCGGTCGTCCAGCTCGCCCCGCCGCTGATCTCCAACCAGGAGACGTTCGACGAGATCGAGCAGATCCTGCGCGCCACGCTCACGGAGGCGTGGACGAAGCTGTAGTCCTCCGGCGCTTCCGCGGCCCGCGTGCACCCGTACGAGTGAGAAGGGGTGCACCCGGGCCGCGTGCCGTCCGGCGTTCCGGTCCCGGATCCTTAGCGTGCCCTGTAACCGATCGGCCCTGCCTTCGTTCCCCCGCACGGGGGATCGGCACGGGAATTACGGATCTGAACGAGGTGTACGCCCATGGTGGCCCCGCCGGACAACGACGTGCTCTGGGCACGCGCCCTGCACTTCACCCACGACGACGGCTCGCCCGCGCTCAGCGGTGTCTCGCTCGGCGTCCGCGAGGGCGAGATCCTCGCCGTCAGCGGCCCGCGCGGCAGCGGCAAGTCGACCCTGCTGCGGTGCCTGTCCGGCCTGACCCCCGCACAGCGCGGGGAGGTCTGGTTCAACAGCGTGCCCGTGCACACCATGGCTCCGACGACCCGCGAGCGCCTGCGTCGCGACCGCTTCGGCTGGATCGACCCGGCCCCGGTGCTCGTCCCCGAGCTGAACGTCTGGGAGAACGCCGCCCTCCCCCTCATGCTGCGCGGCACCAGCCGCCGCCGCGCCAAGGCGGCCGCCCTGGAGTGGCTGGAGCGCCTCGACATCGGCGACTGCACCCGCAAACGCCCGCACGAACTGCGCCAGTCCGAACGCCAGCGGCTCTGCATCGCGCGGGCCCTGGCCCCCGCCCCGACGGTCCTGTTCGCCGACGAGCCGACCGCGCCCCTGCACCGCGCCGACCGCGCCCACGTGCTGCGCACGCTCACCACGGCGGCCCGCTCGCACGGCATCACGGTGGTGCTGGCCACGCACGACGTGGACACGGCGGCGCTCGCCGACCGCACGGTGTCCCTGCTGGACGGACGGCGCGTGAACACCGTCCACCTGCCACCGGTCGCCGAGACGGAAGGCCGGGCCACGTGCTCGCTCTCCGTCTGACCCGCGGCGCCCACCCGGCTGTCCAACTCCGGCGCCTCCTGGTGACGGCGGCCTCGGCCGGCACGGGCTTCCTCCTGCTCTGCACCCTCGGCTACGCGATGACCCACCCGGACGCACCGGCCGCCTCGGCCCTCCGCCTGGCCTGGTGCGCGACTCCCCTGGCCGCCACGGTCTACTTCGCGGTCGCCGTGGCCCGCACCGACCCCGCCACCAGGCCCCGCACCGGCCTCTCGGCCATCGGGCTGGGCCCGGCCCGCCAGATGGCGATGTCGGCGACGACGACGGCCCTCTCCTGCACGCTGGGCTCGATGCTCGCCCTCCTGTTCTTCCTCCACCTGCGAGGCGACCTGACGGGCATGCCCTTCGACGGCGCGGCATCGGAGTTCCTGGCGGCGAAGAACCCGCTGCCGCTGCCGGCCGCCCTCACCTTGCTGGCCCTGACACCGGCGATCGCGTCGGTGGCGGTCGGCTGGGTCCTGCGCCCCCGCGAGGACAGACCGGCATCGACACGCGCGGCAGGCAGGCCGTACGGCCGCTTCGTCCCGTACGGCAACACGACCGGACGGGAGACCTTCGGAGCGTACGGCCGCTTCGGATCCCGCCTGCGAGTCGCGGACAGCCGCCCCACACAGCCCGCGAGCGACCGGCCCACGCCGCCCGCGTCCGACCGCCCTCCACAGCCCGAGGACAATCGCGCCACGCAGCCCGCGAGCAGTCCGGCCGCACAGCCCGCAAGCAGTCCGGCCGCGCAGCCTGCGGGCAGTCGTGCCGCTGGGGCGGCACGGGTGGGCGCAGGCGGCACCCCGCAAGCGCGGGCAAGTGAAACCCACGCCCCAACACCGGCCCAGGACGCGCCCACCCCCGACCCGGACCCCAGTGCCCTCACCCCGGCCCCCCAGGAGGCCCCCCGAAACCTCCCCTGGGGCATCGCCGTACTGGCCGCAGGCCTGGCGGCAGAGGCATACGCCATCCGCACAGCCCCCGGTACTCCCGCCGCCATGCCCGACGGCCTGGCCAACCCCGGCCCGGCCTCCGTCCTCGTCGGCTGGATCCTCACCGCCACCGGCCTCGCCCTCGCCGGCCCCGGCCTCACCCACCTGTGCGGCCGCCTCCTCCAGACCGCCCGCCCCGGCGCCCTCCGCCTCCTCGCCGGCCGCGTCCTGATGGCGGAGGCCTCCCGCATCGGCCGCCCCCTCGGCGTCGTCTGCGCGGTGGCCTCGGGCACGTACGCCATGGCATCGCTGTACGACGGGGCCGAGCCCTCCCTCGGCCCCCTGACCGCCCTCGGCCTGCTCCTGGTGACCGGCTGCACGGTGGCGACCCTGCTCACCGCCGCCGTCGAGGCCAAGCAGGCCCGCGCCGACACCACGGCCGCACTGCTGCGGCTCGGCGCCCCCGCCACGACGCTGCGCAGTGCCGCCGCCCTCCGTGCCGGCGCGCTGCTGGCCCTGTTCGGCCCGCTCACGCTGATCGTCGCCGAGCTGGCGGCGCTGCCGCTGGCCCGCTGACAGGCCCCACCGAAAACGGCAGGAAAAAAATCTCCGTCGGCCGATGACTTCCGCCGGCACGCACCGTCTAACCCACCGAACACCACGCACCCGATGGGAGAGACCGATGACCTCGACGTACCAGCAGATGATCTTCGTGAACCTGCCCGTGAACGACCTCGACGCCTCGAAGAAGTTCTTCACGGAGCTGGGGTACTCGATCAACCCGCAGTTCAGCGACGACAACGCTGCCTCCGTGGTGATCAGCGACACCATCGTCGCCATGCTGCTCACCAAGCCGTTCTACGCGACCTTCACCAAGAAGGAGATCGCCGACGCCACGAAGACCAGCGAGGTACTGGTCGCGCTGAGCGCCGAGAGCCGCGAGAAGGTCGACGAACTGGTCGAGAAGGCCCTCGCCGCGGGCGGCTCCCCGGCCGGCGAGACCCAGGACCACGGCTTCATGTACGGCCGTTCCTTCGACGACCTCGACGGCCACACCTGGGAGGTCGTGTGGATGGACCCGTCCGCCATCGAGGGCTGAACCGATGTGCCTAGCATGGGCGGGTGCAGACGATGCCCGCCCATGCGGCCCACCACAACGACCGTGAGATCGAGAGCCTCGACGAGTTCGACGCGACCGTCTCGGCCCGTGCGACGCTCGCCGGATTCCGGGTCCAGGCCGTCGACCTGACGGACCGTACGCGGGAGTTGCTCAGCACGGACACGGCGGGTGCCGTCTTCCTCGGCTGCCCCATGCGCCAGGACGCGGCGGTCAAGGTCCGGGCGGACGGCGCGATGGTCTTCCCGCCCGTCCCCGACCTGCCGTTCAACCCGTACCGGGGCCTGCTCTACTCCCCCGACGACCTGTTCGCTTCCCTGCCGGACGGCTACGAGGCCACGCCCGACGCCCTGGCGTACGCCTGGTTCCAGCAGACCAAGGCCGACGGCGACATATACGCCTCGATGCTGCGCTCGATCCACGACGATTCCATCTCGGACGCCCTCGACGAACTCCTGCGCGGCACGCGGGTGGTGGGTGTCATGGGCGGCCACGCGATGGCGCGCGGCACGGAGGCCTACGCCGGTGCCGCGCGACTCGGCCGGGAGCTGGCCCGCGCCGGTTTCACGGTCGCCACCGGCGGTGGCCCGGGCGCGATGGAGGCTGCGAACCTCGGCGCGTACGCCGCCCCGTACGACGACGACATGCTGACGGAGTCGCTCCGACTCCTCGCCAAGGCGCCGAAGTTCACGCCGTCGGTCACCGAATGGGCGTCGGCCGCCTTCGAGGTGCGTGCCCAGTGGCCGAAGGGCGGCACCTCCGTCGGCATCCCGACCTGGTTCTACGGCCACGAGCCGCCGAACGCCTTCGCCTCCCACATCGCCAAGTACTTCGCCAACGCCACCCGCGAGGACGGCCTGCTGGCCCGCTGCACCGCGGGCGTGGTCTTCCTGCCGGGCGCCGCCGGCACCGTGCAGGAGATCTTCGACAACGCGACGCCGAACTACTACGAGTCGCGCGGCGAGCCCACGCCGATGGTCCTCGTGGACCGCGCCCACTGGACGGAACGGCTGCCCACATGGCCGCTTCTTCAGGCGCTCGCGCGGGAGCGGTCGATGGAGGCCCGCATCGCGCTGGTCGACCGGATCGAGGAGGCTCCGGGGGTGCTGAAACGTCTCGGTGGTTAAACAGAGGGCAAAGCAAACGCTTGTAGCCTGCATATGCGTTGACACTTCTTATGCAGCGCTTATAGACCTGTGAACCTCTAGAGGATGCTGATGTCACATCAACACCTCACCCACCCCCCGCAGTTGCGCAACTCGTAAAGGACAAAAGTGTCCATAACTCGCCGTACCGTCGCACGTTCCGTGCGCATCCTCGGTGTCGCCTCCGCCTCGGCCGCGCTCGCGCTCAGTGCCTCCGGCAGCGCGTTCGCCTGCAACATCAACGAGTTCTCCGCCGAAGCCAAGTGCCAGGGCGCCAAGGGCGTCATCACTGTCACCGACGTGGACCCCGCCGGTATCCCGGCCACCGTCACCGTGTTCCTCGAGAACAACGGTGCCGACGTCAAGAAGGTCGGCGAGCAGGTGGTCAAGGGCTCGCGCGAGGGCGTCACGATCACCTTCAAAGAGGACTGGCTGCCGAACGCCGAGTACCGCATCCACGTCAAGGCCGAGACCTACGTGGACGAGGACATCAAGCCCAACCTGACCACCCCGTCCACGGCCTGCAAGACCGAGGACACCCCGACGCCGACGCCCACCCCGACGCCGTCGGCGTCCGCCTCGACCCCGGCCGAGGAGACCATCACCCCGACCCCGTCGGCCTCGGAGAGCAGCAGCACCGCCCCGGCGGACACCGCGAGCAGCGCTCCGTCACCGGCGGCCGGTGAGTCGAACCTGGCCGAGACCGGCGCGAACTCCAACACCGGCATCATCGCCGGTATCGCGGCCGCCCTGGTCGCCATCGGCGGCGGAGCCGTGTTCTTCGGCCTGCGCCGCCGGGGAACGAACAGCACCCGCTGACCCTCCCGCACACCGCCGTGGGGCGCCCCCCCACACCCCAACACGCCGGCCACCCCCCCGGGCGACGAGCCCCGCCCCCCCCAACCACCACCCCCCCCCGGGCACAGACGAACGCCGGCAGCCACACCCCAACG
>NZ_JBHXSG010000006.1:8632-232325 GCF_042714835.1 Streptomyces sp. NPDC058678
TCCGGCCGCCGCCCCGGGGTAACGACATCCCCCGGGTGCCCCGCCCGCAACCCCCCGTGCCCCGACCCCAACCACCGTTGGGGCGGGCCCACCGCCGTGTCACGGGCCCCCGGCCCCCATCCCCCATCCCCCCGCGCTGCGACGCGCAACGGCGGGCAGCCATGCACGCACGCGTAACGGCGGGCAGTCGCGCACGCACACCTAGCCGCGGGCAGTCGCGCACGCACACCTAGCTGCGGGCAGTCGTGCCGCTGGGGCGGCACGGGTGGGCGCAGCGGCACCCCGCAAGCGCGGGCAAGCGAAACCCACCCGCCGCCGACCCCGACGCCGTTCACCACGCAAGCCGGCAGATGCCAGATGCGGCCCCACTCACGCGTCAGCCGAGCACGACGATCTCACCCGCATCGAACTCCACCCCGACCACGTCCCCCACCCCCGGCGCCACCCGCAACGCACACGCCGCCTCCAGCCGAGGCGCCCCCTCCTCCGGCTGCAGATGTACGGCGACATGCGTGCCCTTGAACGTCCGCGCGACCACGCCACACCGCAGCCCCTCGTCCGCACGCACCAGCCGTACGCCCGCAGGCCGCACCAACAGGGACCGCACCCCCTGCGCAGCCCCCGCGGGGACCGGCACCTTGCCCCACGCCGTGTCCGCGGCCTCCCCCGCGACCGTGCCCTCGACCACGTTCTCGAAGCCCAGGAAGCGGGCCACGAACTCGTCCGCCGGCCGCTGCCACACGTCAAGAGGCGTACCGGACTGGGCGATCCGCCCGTCCCGCATCACCACGACCCGGTCGGCGAGCGCGAAGGCCTCGCCCTGGTCGTGGGTCACCGCGAGCACGGTGGTGCCCAACCGACCGAAGAGCTCCCGCAGTTCGACGACCAGCCGCTCCCGCAGCGACCGGTCGAGCTGCCCGAGCGGCTCGTCCAGCATCAGCAGCCGCGGCCGCGGCGCGAGCGCCCGGGCCAGTGCCACCCGCTGCTGCTCACCCCCGGACAGCGAGGCGACGGCACGGCGCCCAGCGCCCGGGAGGCCCACCAGGTCGAGCAACTCCCGTACCCGCTCCCCCTGTTGTTCTTTGGACACCCCGCGCCCTGCGTGCATCCGCAGCCCGAACCCGACGTTGCCGCCCACGTCCCGCTGCGGGAACAGCTGATGGTCCTGGAACATCAACCCGACCCCGCGTTTGTGCGCGGGCACACCCGCCTGGTCGCGTCCGTCGAGCAGCACCCGCCCGCCGTCGGGGGGTTGGAGGCCCGCCACCACCCGCAACAGCGTCGACTTGCCGCTGCCGCTGGGCCCGAGCACGCACACGATCTCGTGCTCGGCGACATCGAGGTCGACCCCGTCCAGGACGGCCCGCCCGCCGAACCGTACGGTCGCGTCCTCAAGACTCAGCAGCATCCAGAACTCCCCGGCATCTAGAACTCCCCGGTCCGGTCGGTCCGCAGCCGCTCAAGGACCAGCAGGGCCACCGCGCACACGATCATCAGAATCGTCGAAAGGGCCATCGCCTGGCCGTAGTTGAGCTCCCCGGCCCGCCCGAGCAGCCGCGCCACGGCGACCGGCAGGGTCGGGTTGTCGGGCCGCGCGATGAACACCGTCGCCCCGAACTCCCCGAGCGACACCGCGAAGGCGAACCCCGCCGCGATCAGCAGAGCCCGCCGCACCATCGGCAGGTCCACCTCCCGCCACACCCGCCACGGCGACGCCCCGAGCACGGCCGCCGCCTCCCGCAGCCGTACGTCCACCGCCCGCAGCACGGGCAGCATGGTCCGCACGACGAAGGGGACCCCGACCAGCGCCTGCGCGAGCGGCACCAGGATCCACGAGGACCGCAGGTCCAGCGGCGGCTCGTCGAGCGCGATCAGGAACCCGAACCCGACGGTCACCGCGGACACCCCGAGCGGCAGCATCAGCAGCGCGTCGAACCCGCGCACGAACCGGCCCGCGTCCCGGCGGGTGAGCGCCACGGCGGCCAGGCCGCCGACCAGCACGGCGATGGCGGTGGCCACGACGGCGTACTGCAGCGAATTGCCGATCGCCTCGATCGGCGGCACCAGGAAGAGCCCGCCGTCGTCGCTTGTCAGCGCCCGGTAGTAGGCGAAGTCCGGGGCGTCGAGGGACCGCTGCACCAGCACGGCGAGCGGCAGCAGAAGCAGGACGACGACGGAGGCGAGGACGCCGGCCAGCAACGCCCACTGGCCGGCCCCGCACGGCCGGCGCGCCGTCACGGACGCGTCCACCAGCCGCAGGGCGGTCTCCCGCCGCCGTACGGTCCACGCGTGCAGGGCGAGGATCGCGCCCACCGCCAGGAACTGGATCAGCGTCAGCACGGCGGCCGTGGACAGGTCGAAGATCTCGGACGTCTGCCGGTAGATCTCCACTTCCAGCGTCGAGAAGGTGGGCCCGCCGAGGATCTGCACCACACCGAAGGAGGTGAAGGTGAAGAGGAACACCATGAGCGCGGCGGCGGCCACGGCGGGCGCGAGCGCGGGCAGCGTGACCTTCCGCCAGGCCGCGAGCCGGGACGCGCCGAGCATCCGCGCGGCCTCCTCCTGCCGCGGGTCCAGCTGTCCCCAGAGCCCGCCGACGGTCCGTACGACCACCGCGTAGTTGAAGAAGACGTGCGCCAGCAGGATCGCCCACACGGTGGTGTCCAGGCGTACGCCCCACAGCTCGTCCAACAGTCCGCCACGCCCGACGAGCGCCAGGAACGCCGTACCGACGACGACCGTCGGCAGCACGAAGGGCACGGTGACGACGGCCCGCAGGACCTGCTTGCCGGGGAAGTCGAAGCGGGCGAAGACATACGCGCCGGGCAGCGCGATCAGCAGGGTGAGCGCGGTGGAGGCCAGCGCCTGCCAGGTCGTGAACCACAGCACGTGCCGGACGTCGGACTGCCCGAGCACGTCCATGATCCGGCCGAGGTGCCACACCCCGTCGACCTTGAGGCCGCGTACGACGATCGCGGCGACGGGGTAGGCGAAGAAGACCGCGAAGAACGCGACGGGCACGGCGATGAGGCCGAGCCGCGCCGCCGCGCTCTTCCCGGGTCCCTTGCGCGGGGCTACTTCAGTACGAGCGAGGTCCACGACTTGACCCACTGGTCACGGTGGTCGGCGATCGCGGCCGGGTCCATGGTCTCGGGATCCTTCGCCTGCGGGCCGTACTTCGTGAACTCGACCGGCACCCGCGCGCCCTCCCGCACCGGGTAGACGAACATGTTCAGCGGCATGTCCTCCTGGAACTCCTTGCTCAGCAGGAAGTCGAGGAGCGCCTTGCCGCCCTTGGTGTTCGCGGCGTTGCTCAGCAGGCCCGCGTACTCGACCTGGCGGAAGCAGGTGCCGGCCGCGACACCGGTGGGCGCGGTCGTCGGCTTCGGATCGGCGTAGATGACCTCGGCGGGCGGCGAGGAGGCGTACGAGACGACCAGCGGCCGGTCGGCCTTGGCCTTCTTGCCGCCGGCGGAACCGGAGAACTCCTCGTTGTAGGCCTGCTCCCAGCCGTCGACGACCTTCACGCCGTTGGCCTTGAGCTTCGTCCAGTAGTCCGTCCAGCCGTCGTCGCCGTACTTGGCCGCCGTGCCGAGGAGGAATCCCAGCCCCGGGGAGGAGGTGGAGGCGTTCTCGGTGACGAGGAGGTTCTTGTACGTGGGCTTGATCAGGTCGTCGAACGAGGTGGGCGGGGTCAGCTTGTGCTTGCTGAAGTACGCCTTGTCGTAGTTGACACAGATGTCGCCGGTGTCGATGGGAGTGACCCGGTGCTTGTCCTGGTCGGCCCGGTACGCGGGGGCGACCTGGTCGGAGCCCTTCGCCTCGTACGACTGGAAGAGCCCGTTGTCGAGGGCCCGCGACAGCAGGGTGTTGTCGACGCCGAAGAAGACGTCGCCCTGCGGGTTGTCCTTGGTCAGGATGGCCTTGTTGACGGCCTGCCCGGCGTCGCCGTCCTTGAGGACCTTGACCTGGTAGCCGGACTGCTTCTCGAAGTCCGCGAGGACGCTCTTCGAGACGGCCCACGAGTCGTGGCTGACGAGGGTCACGGTCTTGGAGTCCCCGCCGTCACCTGTGCTGTCGGAGGACCCGCACGCGGAGAGCGTGACAAGGCCGAGTCCCACGGCCAGGGCCGTGGCGTTCCTGGTGATGCTCACTGAATTCCTCCTGGGGTGACCAGGAAGAGACGCGGCCCTGCCCGGACGCCCCGGAGGATCCGGGACGTCCGGGCAGGGCGCAACAGCTCGAGTAGTGACCGAACTTCCTACCCAGAATGACCTGGGCGAGGTTCAGAGGGTCTGCGGCCGGTGCCGCACTCTCAGCGCTGTGGCGCTCCCCTGTCGGAATATGAAGATGTACGTACGGACGTCACACTACCGTTCGGTCGCGGCGAGCTGACCACACGCCCCGTCGATCTCCTGTCCACGGGTGTCCCGGACGGTGACCGGCACACCATGGGCGGCGATGGCCTCGACGAACGCCTTCTCGTCCTCGGGCCTGGAGGCGGTCCACTTCGACCCGGGCGTCGGGTTCAGCGGAATGAGATTGACGTGCACGGGCTTGCCCTTGAGCATCCGCCCGAGCCGGTCACCGCGCCACGCCTGGTCGTTGATGTCCCGGATCAGCGCGTACTCGATGGACAGCCGACGCCCGGACCGCTCCGTGTACGCGAAGCCGGCGTCCAGCACCTCGCGCACCTTCCACCGCGTGTTCACGGGGACGAGGGTGTCGCGCAGCTCGTCGTCGGGGGCGTGCAGCGAGATGGCGAGCCGGCACTTGAAGCCCTCGTCGGTAAAGCGGTTGATCGCCGGGACGAGCCCGACCGTCGAGACGGTGATCCCACGCTGTGAGAGCCCGAGCCCGTCCGGCTCGGGGTCGGTGAGCCGCCGGATGGCACCGACGACCCGGTTGTAGTTGGCCAGCGGCTCGCCCATGCCCATGAAGACGATGTTGCTGAGCCGCGCCGGACCACCCGGAATCTCGCCGTCCCTGAGCGCCCGCATCCCGTCGACGATCTGGTGCACGATCTCCGCGGTGGACAGGTTCCGGTCCAGGCCCGCCTGCCCGGTGGCGCAGAACGGGCAGTTCATGCCACACCCCGCCTGAGAGCTGATGCACATGGTCACCCGGTCCGGGTAGCGCATCAGCACCGACTCGACGAGCGTCCCGTCGAACAGCCGCCACAGCGTCTTGCGGGTGGTGTCCTGGTCGGTCGACAGATGCCGGACCACCGACATCAGCTCGGGAAGCAGCGCCTCCTGAAGCCGGCCGCGGGACCCGGCCGGGATGTCGGTCCACTCCTGCGGATCGTGCGCGTACCGCGCGAAGTAGTGCTGCGAGAGCTGCTTGGCACGAAACGGCTTCTCACCAACCGCGGCCACCGCTTCCTTGCGCTCGGCGGGCGTGAGGTCGGCGAGGTGCCGCGGCGGCTTCTTGGCTCCGCGCGGGGCGACGAAAGTGAGTTCTCCGGGTGCAGGCATAACCCTTCCAGTGTCGCAGATCAACTCGGGGAGCCCAGGCCAGAGCGGGGTGGGGGTGGTCACCTGTGGGTGCCGACTGTCAGCGTTGGTCGGCTTCGCACGGCCCAGGGACGGCCCAGAAGCCCATGGTGGGTGCGCCCATGCGAGGTCAAGGCTTTGAGCTCTGCCCTCATCCTTATCAGGTCGATCACACGAGGTCGGCGACGTCGACCAACCTGCCTTGCGCCTCGGTCGATCGTCCACCGAGGTCCGGCGCCGAACGCCGCTGTTCGTGCTTGTTGGTGTCAGTCGCTGGTGTCAGTCGCTGTACGCGGTCTTGACACAGGCTCCCTTTCGGCTCAAGCGCAACAACGAGACCCTCAGGCGCTGGTGAATTGCGCCTGCAGGCCACCTCCTCCGCAGCATCTTCGTACTCAGGCGGCTCAGCGACGGTTACCCCGTCCCCGTGGGGTACCCGCTTGCACGTAGTGCGCATAACGGGCAAATTGGAGGTAATTGGAATGGCGACACAGCCCCGGTCGGACATGGCAACACATCCCGACATCCTTGCCATGCGAAACCAGCACGAGATGGCCGAGCGCGTCTCGACTACTCCGAGGGCACAGGCCGTCGAGGCCATGGCCCTGATCACAGGCCTCTACCTGGCGGCCTCACCGTGGATCGCGGGCTTCAACGAATTCTCCACCCTGGCGGTCAACAATCTCATCGTCGGCATCGCATACGCCCTGATCATGAGCGGTGGCTTCGGCCGGGCATACGAGCGGTCGCACAGCATGGCGTGGGCCGCTTGCGCGCTCAGCGTGTGGACGATCTTTGCGCCCTGGGTTGTAGCGGGCGACGTCAGCACCACCAGGACCATCGTCAACAACATCATTGTCGGCGTGATCGCGCTCATGCTGGCACTCATGGCCGCCGCAGCCGCCCGCCCCGTGGACCAGGCGTCCGGTGACCGCTCATCCCCCGCATAGGTGATCGTCCCCAACCCCTCCGAAGGTCGTGGCACTCATCACGGGTGCCACCGGCCCCGCCGACGGGACTGTCTCGCCGGCGGAACACCGATCGACGTTGAGCCGGTAGCGGCACAACGCAGAAAGGAATAGCGATGGAAGCCTCTGAACTGGAAACCAAGGTCCATACGCTGGAGACGGCTCTTGCCGTGCAAGAAGGCGTCGCACTGCTGGCGGGCATCTTCCTCGGCATGGGGATCGCCAAGCACTGACGGCCCTCTCGTCTACCGGGCTCCGCCCTTTGGTGAAGCCCTCCCTGCCCCTGTTGGGCCGTGGCCTGGCGGGGGCGGGTCGTGCGCGCAGCATCCGTCAAGGTCGGTGGAGCGGCCTCAACCACCACCCACCCCAGCTCCCATCCCGTCCGCCGTCGACCCACACACCGTGGAGCGGGCGTGGTTCATGGCGTCCAGGTGGAGCGCGCCACTGTACGAACGACCTGGACGCCATGGGCCGCGTCTGCTCGGCTCTGCCTGGGTCGACGGTGGACGGGATGGGAGCACCCCGCGCACGCCATTCACGGGCCCGCGGTCGGGAACGGCGCCCCCTCCATCCCGGTGCCGGCCGATCCCCCGCCGGAGGCATCGTCTTGACCGATGGCCGCTCTATACGGTGATCGACTCATGGCCACCGGCCCTATCCACATGTGGGCGCGCGTCGTCGGCGGCGGCAGCGCCGAGCGGGCCGAAGGCAGGAGCGCGGGCGCAGCCAGAGCCGGGAAGCGCGCCCGGCGGAGCGGAGCGCAGCCGGGTGCCTTGAATGAAGTAGAGAAAGTCTTATCCCGCTGGGATGAGGGCCTTCGGTCTCGATGAAGTAGAGAAAGTCTTATCCCGCTGGGATGAGGGCCTTCGGTCTCGGCTACGCCGCTACATCGCTCGGCGCCTGGCCATGCTCGAGGTACACCGGGGCGCTCGCCGCTCGGGCATCGATCGCCGCAAGGATGCGTCGTGCCAGCCGAGGGATCGTACGGTCCGCGATCTCGCTCGGGGCGACAAACGTGACGCTCTTCAGCTCCTCGGCCTGAGGGTGGATCTCCTCCACGGCCTCAGGGGCAAGCTCGCCGCCGTCGAACAAGTACAACACCTTGTCGCCCTCGGTAGCGCTGGGCGCCCAGTCGACGGCCAGGAGGCGGCCGAGCGTCGGCGTGATGCCGAGTTCTTCCCGTACCTCGCGGCTGGCAGCCCGAAGCGGAGACTCACCGGTCTCGACGTAGCCTCCGGGGATGTCCCAGTAGTCCTTGTACGTGGGCACCACCATGAGGACGCGCCCGCCGGCATCAAAGAAAAGCGCACCCGCTGCCATACGCGGATGCGCCATCTTCGCTTCATGCTCGTTCGCTGCCATGCAGCCGAGCGTACCCACCTAGACCACATGCAGCCGATCGGCGAGATCCGCCATGGCCCGGCTCGGTCGGCCACGCTGGTTGCGTACCCACGTGAGTACGAGTTCGCGGGCCAGGTAGTGGCTCCGTACCTGCTCCGGTGCCCAAGACTCGGCTTCAAGGATCACCGCCAAGGCGTCGTCGACACGGTTGTGTGCGCTAAGGGCACGGGCCACCTCGATGTTGTGCCGCGTCCGGCGCTCTGTCGGGAGGCTGCTGGTGTCGATACGCGGACCGAGATCGATGGCTACCTGCATGTCGCCCAGCTCGCCCGCGGTAGCCACACGGTGGATGTCGACGTTGGTCGGGCCGAAAGCGGTCCACATATGGTTCGCATCCTGCCCGAGTTGGCGGGCTGCCTGGTCGGCCTCGGCGAGGAACTCGCGCACGGTCGAGCGCTCCTCTGCCCGGGCGGCTGCTATCGAGCCAGCGAGGAAGAGCGTCCCGTAGATCGACAGGAACTCCGGGCTGGCCCCAGAGAGGCCCGGGAAGGTAGTCGGACGCATCACCGATGAGCTGTACGGCGGCGTCAAAGCGGCCGGTCGACAGGAGACAGTGACCCACGGACCGGAAGAGCGAGCCGATGACCGCCGGGTTGCCGGACTGCTGCGCCGCGCCCAATCCGCGATCGGCAGCAATCCAAGCGAGGTCCACCTCGCCCACCTTTCCGAGGACCATGGCAGCGCTCTGATACGTCAGCGCAAGCAGCTCGTTGGCCTGCTCACGCTCGCTGCCGCCGTAGGACCGCGCCGCGATAAGAGCGTCCGCCAGCACCAGGGGCAAGCGCCGGGTCGCGAAGCCATAGCGGGAAGCCTGGTAGGCATCCATGATCTCTACAACGCTGGTGCGAAGCTCGTCCAGGGGCGTGGGGTCGCCCTCGGTCGGTACCCCCAACAACGGCGTCAGTTGGCGGTAGTCATCAGCGCCGACCGAAGTGCCGGCACCGTGCGGTTGCCGCTGTCGGCGCTCCACTCCATGAGGGTCGGTTCGGCGAGCAGATCACCGAGGGACACATCAAGGGCATCGGCCAGAGTCTTGATGACCGAGAGTCGGTCGAGCTCCATGCGGTTGTTCTCAGCCCTGCTCAGCCAGTCGACCGTTCGGCCGACGAGTCCGGCCAACACTTCTTGGGACATGCCGCGCCTACGGCGGTACCAAGCGACTCGCTCACCGATCGTCAGGTTCGTCGTCATTCCTCGCATGGGAAGAGCGTCCACCCGCCTGTCTCTCTGGACCCGGAAAAAATTTCTGGGTGGAAAATTCTTCCGGGTCGGTGGGTTCTGTCGGTCCTAGCGTTGCTCACAGGCCGAGGGGCCGTCAGATCGGAAGGGCAACGAAGGGGCTGTGACCGTGCTGAGCCCGGCAGAGAAGCGAGAACTGATCAACCAGGTAAGGGGACTTGGTGAAGAGCTGGCAGAGGTTGCGCGTCGAGCGGACGCCTTGGTCATCGCCCTTGAGCCTGCTGCCGAACCAGGTCCTCCAGCTGGTCCATCCGCTCCGCAAGGCGGCGCACATCCCGACGGACCTCGGACAGGTACTCCGTGATCTGCTCAAACTCGGGGCTGCGCTTGGCGGAACCGCCCTCGCCAGGCAACGCGGCAAAGCTGCCCTTGCCTTGGTGGGAGATGGCGTAGCCGTCCTCGCGGAGACGCGAGATCGCCTGCCGGGCGACTGTGCGAGACACGGAGTGCTGCGCCATCAGGTCTGACTCTGAGGGGAGCTTGTCCCCCGGTGTGAGCTCTCCGTCGCGGATCCGGCGCTTGAAGTCGTCCGCGATCTGCAAGTACGCGGCACGTCCGGCGGTGAAGTCGGCCATAGCCCCTCTCAGTGGTTGTCGTACCTAGTGCAGCACATCCCGCTGACAGGCGTCGAGACAGCCACTTGACACACCAAGTAGTACAGGTTCATGCTCTACCTCAAGATGACGTACTAAGTACGTTAGGTTCATCGATCCCAGGAGCGCGTCATGCGTCAGATCCCCGTCGACACCTCCAACGCGACCGTGATGGTCGCCAAGGCTCCGCAGCCGAAGGTCAAGGACCGCCGCACCGGTGAGATCGCCATCGACAAGGACGGTGTCACGCTGATGACCGTGGAGGTCATGTTCTCCACGCCGGACGAGGTGGAGATCCTCAAGCTCACCGTCCCCCAGCCCGGCGTTTCCGAGGACCTGGCCATGGGTACCCCGGTCGCGCTGACGGGCCTGGTCGCCTCGGCGTGGGAGAACGAGTTCAACGGCCAGAAGCGGCACGGCATCGCCTTCCGCGCGGTCGCCGTGACCTCGCTCGCCGAGGCTGCCTCGAAGCCCAAGGCTGCCTGATCATGACCTGGTTCATGGTCGCTCTGGTGCTGGTCGTCGCTGCTGCGGGTCTCCTGCGGTGGCGGCGCCCCGCCTGGTACTGGATGACCTTCGGGGTCACCCTCGCCGCCTTGCGGGTCCTGGTCCGCTACGCCTCCGTCATGGACGCCTGCGGGCTGACTGTCCCGCCCTCGCGCTGGCGCCTTGCCCTCGCCCGGATGACCAACCGCCCGGCACCCGAGTCCCGCGCGCCGCGCATCCTGCGACTGCGGCCGACCCGGACCGGCCTGGTGCTCCGGCTTAAGCTCCGCCCCGGACAGGACGCCTTCGACGTCTCCGCCGCAACAGACCGGCTGCGCCACTCCTTCGGCCTGTACGGCGTCACTTCCCGCGAACTTCGCTCCGGTGTTGTCGAGTTGAGGATGACCGGCTATGACGTCCTCAAGCGGGTGCAGATGCCTTCCAAGACCGACCGCGCACCCATGCGGGTTCCCGTCGCCCTGCGCGAGGATGGCTCGGTCCACTACCGCGACTACCGCGCCGTCCCGCACGGTCTCACCCTCGGCGCCACGGAATCCGGGAAGTCCGTCTACCAGCGCAACCTTGTTGCAGGGCTGGCCCCGCTGGATGTCGCCTTGGTCGGTATCGACTGCAAGCAGGGCGTCGAACTCTTCCCGCTGGCCCGCCGCTTCTCCGCCCTCGCCGACAACCCTGACACCGCCCTCGACCTCCTCGAAGCGCTGGTCACCCACATGGCAGACGTCTATCAGCTGATCCGGGCCAACCAGCGGATCACGGTGGACGTTCCGGATGCCGAGATCGCCGCCGACATCTGGGACCTGCCCGCCGACATACGTCCCGTCCCGGTCGTGGTCCTGGTCGACGAGGTCGCCGAACTCGCCCTGTTCGCTTCAAAGGACGACGAGAAGCGCCGCGACCGCATCATCACCGCCCTGGTCCGCCTCGCCCAGCTCGGCCGCGCCGCCGGCATCTACCTGGAAATCTGCGGACAGCGCTTCGGCTCCGAACTCGGCAAGGGCATCGCCATGCTTCGCGCCCAGCTCACCGGCCGCACCGCCCACCGTGTCAACGACGAGACATCCGCCAACATGGCCTTCGGCGACATCTCCCCGGACGCCGTCCTCGCCGCCATTCAGATTCCCACCGACACCCCCGGCATCGCCGTCACCGGCGACGCCTCAGGCGGCTGGGCCCGCATCCGCGCCCCGCACACCTCGCTGCGCGAGGCCGTCAACATCTGCAACCGGCACGCCGACCGCGCCCCGGACCTGCCCGCCCTGGCGGCCTTCCGCCCCGCGGTTGCCCCGCTGCCCTCGGCCCGTGTGCCGCTGTCCAAAACAGCCCCCGCCACCGCCTGAGCCTCCCTGCTCCACCGGTCGGCGCGACCGCCTTCGCGCCGGGTCCCTACCCGCCCCATGCCTGCTGAAGGGAGAGCACGTCATGTGCCCCGACTGCGAAGACTTCGCCCGCACCGTGCTCCTGCTGGGCCAACTCGCCCTCTACGCCGACGTATCCGGCGCTGATCACGGCTTCATCGAGGCCGTGGGCCCGTCCCTCGCCGCGTCCCTGCCCGAGCCGTCGCCCGGTACGTTCCCGCCCGGCTACGACCCCACCGACGGCCCCGACTACCCCGGCGGCTCGTGATGGCCCGCCCCGCATTCCGCGTGGACGCCGTCCTCGTCCAGGCCGTCATCGCCGGAGCGCTGTCCTTCGCTCACCTTCACGACCTCGCCGCCGCTGCCGGACAGGACGGCTGGAAGGCCTGGGCCTACCCGGTCTCGGTGGACCTGCTCTTGGTCGTCTCTTGGCGGCGGCTGCGCAGTGAGGGCCCGTCCCGGCTGGCCTGGTGCTGGTTCGTGATCGCGCTGGTGGCCTCGCTCGGTGCCAACGTCGCGACTGCCGGACTCCTCGACCTCCAGCAGGTTCCGGCCTGGCTGCGGATCCTGGTCGCCGCCTGGCCCGCGCTGGCCTTCATGGGCGGCACGCTCCTCGCCCACTCCGCCACCGACCACCACCCGGCACCCGAAGTGCCGGCCACCGCGCCCGAGCCCGAACCGGTCGCCTCGCCCGAGCAGGAGACCCTCCCGGTCCCAGTCACCGAGGCCGAGGAAGCCCCCGCACTCCCGGCCGCCGAACCCCCGGCACCCGAGCCCGCCGCGCCTGCTGCCCCGGCTGCGCCCGCTGTCCCGGTCGCTCTGGTCGACCACGCCCGCAAGGTCGCCCACGACCACCACGCCCGCACCGGAACTCCGATCGACACCGACACCCTGCGCGCCCGTCTCGGCGTCCCGCCCCAGCTCGCCCACGCCATCGCCGCCCAACTCACCTGACCGGAAAGGACACCCCGCCATGCCTGCCCGCGACCACTTCCACTCCGTCATGCGGATCGGCCCCGTACAGATCGGCACCCACCGCGACCGCAACGGCCGCACCAAGCACGCCGCCGTGTGCACCAACGACCGCTGCGGATGGTCCGCCGACTACTCCAGCCAGAGCGCCGCACAGCTCGCCGCCCGCACCCACCGCTGCACCGCCCGCTAGGAGACCACCACCCATGGACGTCCCCCTCTGGTTCGCCCTCGCCGCCGTCGGCTACCTCGGCATCAAGCTCATCCGCCCGCCGCTCTGGCTGGTCCTGGTGCTCCTCCTCGGCGGCTACCTCATCGCCGACAGCCTCCTCGCCCCGGTCATCGACACCGCCATCAAGTAGGGAGATCCGCTGATGTTCCACCCGAAGATCCCGACCATGCCTCAGCCGACCGGCCTGATGACTCCGCCCGCCGTCGTCGAGCCGACCGCCGTCGTCCACCAGACCAGCACCCCTTCACCGGTCCCCCCGACCCCCGGTGCGGTGTCTCCCCGGCCCACCGTGCAGCTCACCCCCGGCGCGGTCGTCGCCCTCGTCGGTGGTGGGACGGCCGTGGTCCTGGTCGTCGGCGCGGTCCTGGTCTCGATGCTCCTCGCGGTCGCCATCACCGGCGCCTCGGTCGCCATCTGCGCCCTGGTCATCCGCTCGCTCATCAACACCGAGGCAAAGCACCGCTGACCGGCCCCCGGGCGGCCTCAACCGCCAAGCATCCGCCGCCCGGGAGCCCTGCCCCTACCGAACCCGAAGAGCCGGAAGGAACCCCCAGCATGACGCACCGCACCACACCATCGCCCCGCATCTGCCCCAACTGCGACGGGCACGCCTCCGCCGCCATTACCCTCGGCGGCCGCGACGCGCAGGGCAACCGGCGCACGATCACCGCGCACTGCCCGGCCTGCCACGGCACCGGCACCACCCACCGCCGCACCCGTAGCAACCGGGAGGGCGCCCGTGCCTGACCTGTTGCTCGACCCGGTCACCCTCGGCGATCTGCTGAGGGTGGCTTCGGCCGATGACTTCGACCGCTGGCAAGACCAGGTCCGCCGCACCGGCGGCTGCGCCGACCCCATCCACCTCACCGGCTGGACCCTCGCCAAGGACAAGACGACCGGCGAGACCCTGCACCACTACTCCACCGAGAACGAGCCCGGCGGACGCCTACGCGTCGCCTGCGGCAACCGCCGCGCCTCCCGCTGCCCCTCCTGCGCCTTCACCTACGCGGGCGACACCTACCACCTCATCCGAGCAGGGCTCGCCGGAGACGACCGCCGCGACATCCCCGCCACCGTCCGCGACCACCCCCGCGTCTTCGCCACTCTCACCGCACCCTCCTTCGGCCCGGTCCACAACCGCCCCGACCATGGCATCTGCCGCTGCGGCACCCATCACCCCGCAGACGACCGCACCCTAGGCACAGCACTCGACCCGGCCACCTACGACTACGCGGGAGCCGTCCTCTTCAACAACCACGCAGGCAACCTGTGGCAGCGCTTCACGACTCGCCTCCGCCGCGAGATCGCCGCCCGCGCAGGACTCACACGCCGCGAACTCGCCGACCACGCACGCATCTCGTACGGCAAGGTCGCCGAGTTCCAAAAACGCGGTGCCCTGCACTTCCACGCCGTCATCCGCATCGACGGCCCCGACGGACCCGACACCCCGCCTCCGGCCTGGGCCACCGTGCAGCTGCTCGACGACGCGATCCACGCCGCCGCCGCACACTCCTACACCTCGGTCTCGGTGCCGGCCGTTGCGGACCAGCCCGCCCGCACCTTCCGCTGGGGCACCCAGCTCGACGTCCGCCCGGTCAAGGCCTTCGGCGACGGCTCCGACATCACCGAACAGGCCGTCGCCTCCTACGTCGCCAAGTACGCCACCAAGGCCGCCGAGAACACGGGCACCCTCGACCGTCGCATCGGCGAGCTCTCCGAACTCGACCGCCACCAGGTCCCCGACCACACCCGCCGCCTGATCGAAGCCTGCAAGCTGCTCGACCCCCTCTACCCGGACCGCCGCCTCTGGGCCTGGGCCCACATGCTCGGCTTCCGCGGCCACTTCAGCTCCAAGTCCCGCCGCTACTCCACCACCCTCGGCGAGCTCCGCCAGGCCCGCGCCGACTACCGCGCCGCCCAGGAACGAGAAGCCCTCGGCCTGGACGACCGCGAGCCGGACACCGTCCTCGTCCTCGCCGACTGGCAGTACGCCGGACACGGCCACACCCCAGGCGAATCCGTCCTCGCCGTCACCATCGCCCGCGACCTCCAGCACAACCGCGAAACCGCCCGCGAAGCCCTACGCGACCAATCCGCCGACGAAAGGGAGTGGTGACATGGCCTCCGAGCTGCCGAGCCGCTTCCTGACCCCCGACGACCTGGTCGACATGTTCGAGCTGCCCAGCGTCGAGACGGTCTACCAGTGGCGCCGCAAGCGCACCGGCCCCCGCGGCTTCCGCGTCGGCCGGCACCTGCGCTTCGACCCGAACGACGTACGGGCCTGGGTCGACTCCCAGATCGGGGAGGCTGCCTGATGGCCGGTCACATCCAAGACCGCTGGTACAAGACCGAACCGGGTCCGGACGGCAAGCCGATAAGGGTCAAGACCGAGCGCTACGGCAACGGTCTCCGGTACCGGGCACGGTACGTCGGGCCGGACGGCACCGAGAAGAGCAAATCCTTCCCCGACCGTCAGAAGCGCCGGGCGGAAGAGTGGCTGTCCGAGACTGCTGCTGACATGTCCCGTGGGCAGTACGTCGACCCCAGGGCTGCCCGGACGACCTTCCAGCAGTACGCGGAACGCTGGATCGCCGGGCAGACGACTGACCTGAACACACGCATTGGAGCGGAAACCCGGCTTCGGCTGCATGCCTTCCCTCGGATCGGGGCGCGTCCGCTCGGGTCCTTCCGCCCGGTCCATATCCGCGAGTTCGTTCGCGCCCTGGAGAACGACGCGATAGGCGGCACATACGCGCGCAACATCTACGCCAACGTCCGCGCGGTGCTGTCGGCCGCCGTGGATGACGGCCACCTCGCCCGAAACCCGTGCTCGGCTGCGTCGGTCCGCCCGCCCGCCGCCTCCACCGCCCGGGTCGTGCCCTGGCTTCCGTCCCAGGTGCGTGCGGTCCGCGACGCGCTGCCCGAGCGTTACCGAGCCATGGTCGACGTAGGTAGCGGCTGCGGCCTCCGCCAAGGCGAGATCATCGGCCTGGCCGAAGACTCTTTTCAGCTCGGCGGCGACACACTTCGGGTCACCACTCAGGTCAAGCTGATCCGTGGCGTCGCCGTCTTCGCGCCGCCCAAGGGCAACAAGGAACGGGACGTACCGCTGCCGTCCTCGGTTGCCTCCGCCCTACAGCGGCACATCCAGAGTCACCCGCCCGTCGCAATCAAGCTGCCCTGGATGAGGCCGGACGGCCCCCTCACCGAGCGGCGCCTGATCTTCACGAACACAGTCGGCGGGATCGTCTGGCGGAGCAACTTCAACGTCCACGAGTGGAAGCGTGCTCTTGCCGCGGCCGGCCTCATCGCGACGCCGGAATCCGGGAAGCCGTACGCCTCCGCCCGGCAGCACGGGATGCACGCCCTTCGCCACTTCTACGCCTCGGTCCTCCTCGATGCGGGCGAGAGCATCAAGGCCGTGAGCGAGTACCTCGGTCACGCCGATCCGGCGATGACGCTGCGGGTGTACGCCCACCTGATGCCCAGCAGTAGCGAGCGAGCCCGCCGGGCCCTGGATGGTGTCTTCGGCGACGATGTATCCCCGTAAGCCGATCCCTGCGGGCATGCATACGGTGTGTGAGCGTCTGGGAATAATGCCGACTATGGGCGCATGGGGGACGCTACTCGCAACCGTGGTCGGTGCCGCGATTGCGCTGGTGGGACAGCATCTCGTGAAACGGGCTGAGAACAAGGCGCGCATCTCCGAACTGCTGTTGGAGCAGTGCGCTTTGGTGGCGGCTACGGCTTCAGACTTCCAGAACCGAGTTTGGGAGGAACGGGTTCTCCATATGGAAGGACGCGTCAGCGGGTGGGACCTGTCGGCTCACAAGCTCGCATGCGCGCGCATCCAGATTCTGTCCAGGGATCAAGCCCTGCTCTCGGCGCTGAGCGAGCTGAACAAGGCTGGTGAGAACCTTGGCATCCACTGGCGACGAGGGAACGTCGATGACGACGAGTGCGCCAGACTCTGGGAACGGCATCGGGCAGTCAAGGCAGAGTTCATCGCAGCCAGCAGTGGAGCGATTCGCCGTCGCCTAACCCAGGGATGAGCCTGTCAGACGGCCCGGAGACGGCCCACCAGGCATAAGACAGCCCCCTACTGGCGACAACATCGCTGGTGGGGGGCTTCTTCGCGCCCAGAGAACATCAGTTCTCCGAGTGCAGGCATAACCCTTCCAGTGTCGCAGATCAAGTCTGCTGGCCCAGGCCGGAGCGGAGTGGGGGCGGTCACCCTGTGTGCTGCCCGCTGTCGGCCTCGCACGGCCTGGGGCCGGTCGAAGGGCACCTCGGCGGGGAGCCGCACCCCCGCCGCCCGCCCTGGTCGATCAGCTCGCCGCCCCACTGACATGGCAGATCACCGAGATACCCGCCGTCGTCAGCCAGCCGCGCCCGCCCCAGGGCCGGACGGTGACGGATCGCCCACCAGCCCGGGCTATGCCGTCGGGCGCTCCAGCCGGTTCTTGAGCAGCTGCTCGTCGCGCGGCAGCTCCTTGCGTATCTGTGGGCGGGCGACGAGCGGGACGAGGACCTTGCCGAGGCCGTGGCCTTCGAAGTCGATGTCGATCGTCACGCGGGAGCGTCGCCCGTCGTCGAGCGGTTCGATCACGCCGTGGACGCGCGGCCGGACGGGACCGTCGACACCGTGCAGACCCCAGCGGTGCGGCGGGACGTGCTCGTCGAACTCCACGGTCATCGGCATCTCTCGGCTGCCGATACGCCGGGTGACCCGGACCCGGGAGCCCTCGTGCAGCGGACCCTCGTCGAGCCGCTGTGCGGAAACCGCGCTCAGCTGCCATTCCGGCAGGTGAGAGGGGTCCGTGACATACGCGTAGACGTCGTCGGGACTGCGGTCGACGTCGATCACTTCTCGGACGGCGGACATGGCGCCCTCCTTCCAGAGTGAACCCCTTTGAGGGCTTACACCGGAATCGTCCCACTCGACGGCCGGAGTGGCCATCGCCCGGAACGCGAGGAGCCCTCGCCGAAGCGAGGGCCCCACGAGAAGACGTCCGACGGTCAGCCGGAGCCGACGAAGATCACCATCAGCAGCCACACCACGGGAGCCGTCGGCAGGAGCGAGTCCAAACGGTCCATGATGCCGCCGTGACCGGGGAGCAGGGTGCCCATGTCCTTGATGCCCAGGTCCCGCTTGATCATCGACTCGCCGAGGTCGCCCAGCGTGGCGCTGGCCGCAACCGCGAAGCCCAGCACCACGCCCTGCCACCAGGTGCCGTCGTCGATCAGGAACTCCATGGACAGCGCGCCCGCCACCATGGCGAAGCTCAGCGCCCCGAGCAGGCCCTCGCGGGTCTTGCCGGGGCTGATGCGCGGGGCGAGCTTGTGCTTGCCGAAACGCCAGCCGATGGCGTACGCCCCGGTGTCGCTGACGACGGTCAGGAGCAGGAACGTCAGGACGCGACGCGGACCGTCGTCGGCGGTGAGCATCATGGCGACGAACGTCGCCAGGAACGGGACGTAGAAGGCCGCGAAGACGCCCGCGGTGACGTCTCTGAGGTAGCCCTCCGGCGGTTCCGTCATCCGCCAGACCAGGACGGCCAGCGCGGTGAGCGCCATCGCGACCCACGCGCCCTCGGCACCCCGGACGTACCCGGAGACGACCATGGCCGCGCCGCCGAGCGCGAGCGGGACGAGGGGCGCCTTGATGCCCTTGCGCTCCTCGAGCCGCTTGGTCAGCTCCCACACGCCGACCACGACGGCGACCGCTATCACGCCGACGAAGACGGCCTTGACGACGAACAGCGACGCGACGATCACCACGCCCAGCCCGACGCCGACCCCTATGGCCGCACTGAGGTCACGTCCCGCGCTCTTCTTCTGCGGCGCGGACGCCGGCTGCGAGGAGTCGGGCATGGGCTCCGGATTCTGCGGCGCCGTCCCGTAGGACGACGTCTGCGGCATGTCGTAAGGGCCGTAGGCCGGGGCCTGCGGCGGGTCGTACGGCCGCGACTGCCGTACGTCGTACGGCGGTTGCGGCGCCTGGTCGCGGAACAAGGGGCCGCTCAGCCGAGCGGCCCCCCGGTCGTCATCCTGGTCTCCGCCATGTGCGGGTACGTCGGGCACGACGGGCATGGGGCGTGTCTGCTGCGCGTCATGCGCATCGTACGTGGGACCCGCCGGGTCGGCCCCCTGGGCAGGCCCCTGGTCGGTGGGCCCCCAGTACCCGGCAGGTGGCCCGGCTTGTGGCGGAGAGCCCCAGGAAGAGTCGTTCATCAGACCTCGAGCAGCTCCGCTTCCTTGTGCTTGAGGAGCTCGTCCACCTGGGCGACGTACTTGTGCGTGGTGTCGTCGAGCTCCTTCTCCGCACGACGGCCCTCGTCCTCACCGACGTCGCCGTCCTTGACGAGCTTGTCGATGGCGTCCTTGGCCTTGCGGCGCACCGAGCGGATGGAGACCTTGCTGTCCTCGGCCTTGCTCCGGGCGACCTTGATGTAGTCCCTGCGGCGCTCCTCCGTGAGCTCGGGGAACACCACCCGGATGATGTTGCCGTCGTTGCTCGGGTTGACGCCCAGGTCGGAGTCGCGGATCGCCTGCTCGATGTTGCGCAGCGCGCTCTTGTCGAACGGGGTCACGACCGCCATGCGCGGCTCCGGCACGGAGAACGAAGCCAGCTGGTTGATCGGCGTCGGCGCGCCGTAGTAGTCGGCCACGATCTTGTTGAACATCGCCGGGTGCGCACGGCCGGTGCGGATCGCGGCGAAGTCCTCCTTGGCGACCACGACGGCCTTCTCCATCTTCTCCTCGGCCTCGAGGAGGGTCTCTTCGATCACCACTTGCTCCTGCGTGTCTTGAGTAGGCCCGGCTGCGGTTCCTTGTGAGGGCGGCGGCCGGCTGCGTCGCGTCTTCTTCCTGCACGGTTCCCGACCGGCAGGACATTGTCCATCCCTCCGGTCGGGGGCATCAGCCCTGGCTGACTTGGTCACCCACCAGCGTGCCGATCTTCTCACCCTTGACGGCGCGCGCGATATTGCCCTCGGCGAGAAGCTCGAACACCAGGATCGGGAGCTTGTTGTCGCGGCACAGCGTGACGGCGGTGGCGTCGGCGACCTTGAGGTCTCGCGTGATGACCTCGCCGTAGCCGAGGGCGTCGAACTTGACCGCGTCGGGGTTGGTCTTCGGGTCGGAGTCGTAGACCCCGTCCACGCCGTTCTTGCCCATCAGGAGCGCCTCGGCGTCGATCTCCAGGGCCCGCTGGGCGGCGGTGGTGTCGGTCGAGAAGTACGGCATGCCCATACCGGCGCCGAAAATGACCACGCGGCCCTTCTCCAGGTGCCGGATGGCGCGCAGCGGGATGTACGGCTCGGCGACCTGACCCATGGTGATGGCGGTCTGCACCCGGGACTGGATGCCCTCCTTCTCCAGGAAGTCCTGGAGGGCGAGGCAGTTCATGACCGTGCCGAGCATGCCCATGTAGTCGGACCGGGCGCGGTCCATGCCACGCTGCTGGAGTTCGGCACCACGGAAGAAGTTGCCGCCGCCGATGACTACGGCGATCTCCGCGCCGTCCCGCACGACCGCCGCGATCTCACGGGCGATCTTGTGCACCACGTCGGGGTCGACGCCCAGGCCCCCGCCACCGGCGAACGCCTCTCCGGACAGCTTCAGCAGAAACCGCCCGCGTACTTTGCCGTCGTCGCTCTTCTGGGGCTTGGTGGTCATGGCGTTCTCCTCATGGTGCACATACGAGGAGGCCATTGCCGGTGGGGTGTCGTTCGCAACCCATGCGCGGCAATGGCCTCCTCGTCAGATCTGCTGTCGTCCGCCACACATGTGACGGCGTACGCGGACGACTGCTGCCGACCCTATCGGGGTCGCGCGTCGATCGCGGTACGGACTCAGATGCCGACCTTGATGCGCGTGAAGCGCTTCAGGGTGACACCCGCCTCGTCCAGAACCTTCTGGACGGACTTCTTGTTGTCGAGCGCGTACGGCTGGCCGAGCAGCGTGGCGTCCTTGAAGAAGCCGTTGAGGCGACCCTCGACGATCTTCGGCAGGGCGGCCTCGGGCTTGCCCTCGGCGCGGGTGGTCTCCTCGGCGACGCGGCGCTCGGACTCGACGACCTCGGCCGGCACGTCGTCCTTGGAGAGGTACTTCGGCGCGAAGGCGGCGATGTGCTGGGCCACGCCCTTGGCGATCTCGGCGTTGGGCTTGTCGAGCTCGACGAGGACACCGATCTGCGGCGGCAGGTCGGGCATCGTGCGGTGCATGTACGCCGACACGAAACCGTCGGCGAACACCGAGAAGCGGTCCAGGACGATCTTCTCGCCCAGGTTGGCGTTTGCCTCGTCCACGAACGCCTGGACGGTCTTGCCGGCCTCGATCTCGGAGGCGAGCAGGGCCTCGAGGTCGGCCGGGGCGGACTTGGCGACGTGCTCGGCGATCGCAGTGGCGACGGCCTGGAACTTGTCACCCTTGGCGACGAAGTCCGTCTCGCACTTCAGCTCGACGAGGACACCGGAGGAGTTGTCGTCGGCGATGATCGAGACCACAGCGCCGTTCTCGGCGGAGCGGCCCTCGCGCTTGGCGACGCCCTTCTGGCCCTTGATACGGAGCGCCTCGACGGCCTTCTCGACGTTGCCCTCGGCCTCGTCCAGCGCCTTCTTGCAGTCCATCATGCCGGCGCCGGTGAGCTCACGGAGCTTCTTGACGTCGGCGGCGGTGTAGTTCGCCATGATTCTGGAATCTCTTTCGAAGTCTGAAGATCTACGGGCGCCGGACGGCGGGGGCTTCGTGGGCCCCCGCCGTCCGGAACCCGAAGGTCGTGAGGGGTCAGGCCTGCTCGGCGTCCGCGGCGGGGGCCTCAGCAGCGGCGGGGGCCTCGGCAGCAACCTCGGCAGGGGCCTCGGCGGGGGCCTCGGCGGGGGCCTCAGCAGCGGCCTCGGCCGGAGCCTCGGCGGCGGGGGCCTCAGCGGCAGGCGCCTCGGCAGCAGCGGGGGCCTCGGCCTCGTCGGCCTTCTTCTCGCCCTCGAGCAGGTCGCGCTCCCACGCGGCCAGCGGCTCGCCCGCCGCCTTGTCGCCCTTGCCCTCGGTGGCGACACCGGAGCGGGAGATGAGGCCCTCGGCGACCGCGTCGGCGATCACACGGGTGAGCAGCGTGACGGAACGGATCGCGTCGTCGTTGCCGGGGATCTTGTAGTCGACCTCGTCGGGGTCACAGTTGGTGTCGAGGATGGCGACGACCGGGATGTTGAGCTTCCGGGCCTCACCGACCGCGATGTGCTCCTTCTTGGTGTCCACGATCCAGACGGCGCTGGGGACCTTGGACATCTCGCGGATACCACCGAGGGTCTTCTCCAGCTTGGCCTTCTCGCGCGAGAGCACGAGAAGCTCCTTCTTGGTCAGACCGGACGCGGCGACGTCCTCGAAGTCGATCTGCTCGAGCTCCTTGAGGCGCTGCAGACGCTTGTAGACGGTCGAGAAGTTGGTGAGCATGCCGCCCAGCCAGCGCTGGTTGACGAAGGGCATGCCGACGCGGGTGGCCTGCTCGGCGATGGCCTCCTGCGCCTGCTTCTTGGTGCCGACGAACATGACCGTGCCGCCGTGGGCGACGGTCTCCTTGACGAACTCGTAGGCGCGGTCGATGTACGACAGCGACTGGAGCAGGTCGATGATGTAGATGCCGTTGCGCTCCGTGAAGATGAACCGCTTCATCTTCGGGTTCCAACGACGGGTCTGGTGACCGAAGTGGACGCCGCTTTCCAGCAGCTCCCGCATCGTGACGACGGCCATGGCCGTTCTCCTTGAATTTCTCGGTTGTGCCGCGGGTACCGGCGGTACCCGCGCCTGACGCCCGCGATGCGCCTTGCCGCTAGGGACCGAGAGGCGCTGACACCGGCTGTTTGACGGCCTGATGTCGGGGCGTGCGAAGTCGACCCGGTGACCCGGATCGCCAGAAGAAGTGTACGGGACCCGCGAGGCACCGGGTGACGCCGCTGTCCACAACCCGGGAGTGGTCCACAGGTCCCGGCCACGATCGAGACGGGTGCGGGACGGTTCTCGCATGCGAGCGATGCGATGTGTGGGTACCTGGACGGGACTGCTGCTGCTCCTCACGGCGACGGTGCTGATCTGCGCGCCCCCGCCGGGCAGCCGGCCGGTCCCTTTCCGCCCGGCGGCCACGGACACCTCCGTGCCACCCCTCGGCCGCGCCTGGCCCGTGGGCACCCGCCCACGGGTCCTGCGGGGCTGGGAACCCCCGGCGACGGCGTACGGCCGCGGCCACCGGGGCGTCGACCTCGCGGCCGCTCCCGGCACACCGGTACGAGCCGTGGCGGCCGGCCGGGTGTCCTTCGCGGGCCGGGTGGCGGGCAAGGGGGTCGTCGCGGTGGAACTGCCGGGGACGGGCGCCCCAGCACTCCGAACGACGTACGAGCCGGTACGGGCGTCGGTGAAGAAGGGTGTGGAGGTGGCGGCGGGCGAGGTGGTGGGCCTGGTGGAGCCGACCGGCTCGCACTGCACGAGCACCTGCGTGCACTGGGGCCTGAGAAGGGGCGAGACCTATCTCGACCCGCTCTCCTTGCTGCCCCCCTGGTTGCTCCGCAGGGCGCCGTCAAGGCTGTTGCCGGTACTCGGTGTCCCGCTGCCTCCGCGATCGCCCTGACTGCGGGCGGTCGTGCCTCTGGGCCGGCACGCGTGGACGCGGCGGCACCCCGTCAGCGCCGGTCTGCGCGCCCTGACTGCGGGCAGACGTGCCGCTGGGGCAGCACGGGTGGAACCGGCCTCACCCCTTCAGCGCCGGGCTGCTCGCCCCACGCCCGGCCGGCCACGGCCGACGTCAGCCCTGTACGCCCCGCAGCGCCATGGAAACCGCCGCCTCCGTGATCACCGCAGGCTCCTCCGCCGCCCCCAGTTCGATCCGCCGCACAGCCGCATCCACAACTCCCTGCAGCAACATCGCGGCCATCCGAGGCTGGGCGTGGCCCATCTCCCCCAACGCCTCGACGATCATCGCCACGAGCCCTCCGTGCGCGGCCCGGATCTTCTCCCGGGCCCCCGCGTCCAGCTCACTCGCGGAGATCGCCACCACGGCCCGGTGCCGCCGGTCCCCGACCAGCGCCAGCTGCTGCCGCACATACGCCTCGACCTTGCCCTCGGGCGCCTGGGCCCGCTCCATCGCCGACGACACCTCCGCCGCCCAGACAGGGAAGTCGACCTGGCACAGCTCCTCGACCACGGCGGCCCGCGACCGGAAGTACTCGTACACCGACGACCGCGCGAGCCCCGTCCGCTCGGCGAGGGCCGGGAAGGTCAGCGCCTCCGTCCCACCCTCGGACAACAGGGAACGAGCCGCGTCCAGCAGGGCGGCTCGCTGCATCGACCGGTGCTCGGCCACGGAGGCCGCTCGAATCCTTGGCACTCGACCACTCTACGGACGGACCACCGCCGACGGGAGTGACACCCGTCGGCTCGCCACCTCAGCGACCGAAACTCGCCAGCTTCGCCCGCAGCTGGAGCACCGACTTGGTGTGGATCTGACTCACCCGGCTCTCGGTCACCCCCAGCACGTTCCCGATCTCGGCGAGCGTGAGCCCTTCGTAGTAGTACAGCGTCACCACGGTCTTCTCCCGCTCGGGCAAGGTGTTGATCGCCCGCGCCAGGAACCGCCGCAGCTCCCGGTCCTCGGCCACCTCCACCGGGTTGTCCGCGGCGGTGTCCTCCAGCGTGTCCATGAGGCTCAGCCGGTCGCCGCCCTCACCGCCGACGTGCAGCAGCTCCTCCAGTGCCACCACGTTGGCCAGCGACAACTGGCTGAAGACCGCGTGGAGGTCGTCGACCGCGATGCCCATCTCTGCGGCCACCTCCCCCTCGCTCGGCGTCCGCCGCAGCCGCGCCTCGAGCGTGGCGTACGCCCGCTCGACGTTGCGCGCCTTCTGTCGCACGGACCTCGGGATCCAGTCCAGCGCCCGCAGCTCGTCGATCATCGCGCCCCGGATCCGGGTGATCGCGTACGTCTCGAACTTGATCTCCCGGTCGACGTCGAACTTCTCGATCGCGTCGATGAGTCCGAAGACCCCCGAGGACACGAAGTCCGCCTGCTCCACGTTGGGCGGCAGGCCGACGCTCACGCGTCCCGCCACGTACTTGACGAGGGGCGAGTAGTGCAGGATCAGCTGCTCGCGCAGCCGCTCGTCGCCCGTCGCCTTGTACGACCGCCACAACTCGTCGAGCGTCGAGGGAGCGGGCGGCCGCACGCTGCCACCCTCGCGGGCGGCTGGGGGGATCGCCGCCCGGTCGGACCCGGAGGTGTGCTGGGGCATTCGTCGCCTTGTGCCGTTCTGCCGTGATGTGGGGGTGCCTGGGTGAGCTGTCGGACTGATGTCGTTCTGATGCCGAGACGCCTGTCTGTGCCGGAATCCACGTGAGCGTAGCGTGACTGAAGCGTCGCAGTGCGCGAAGGGCGTGCCTCGGACCGTGCGCAGATACGTTCCGCTGGACGCCCCACCGCGTCACACCCGTCGCTCTGCGTGATCATCGAATCGCGCCAACTGCGGTGATTTCCAAGCGCATCAGGGTTCCCCCGGACGGCCGAACACGCTCGGTCAACACCCGCGTCCGTCACCGTCCACGGAGATCATTGCCTGGCGTGTCAACTTCCAGCCGTCGCCGTGTCGTTCGACGTAACCAAGTGCTCGGAGTTCGTACAGTCTCGCGACCGCGTCGTCCCGGGTCGTCTGCGCGCCGCGCGCGACCTCGTCCGGCGTCGCCGCGCGGTGACCGGGCAGTGCGGCAATGACCCGCCGTGCCGCCACGTCGAGGAGATCACGCGGCAGCACGGGCCCGCGCCGGTCCGGGGCCAGCTCTCCCATGTCACCGACCAGTTCGACGACCTCCGCGGCGTCGGTGACCAGTACCGCCTCTCCCCGCAGCAACTCATGCACACCGGCGGACAGGCCGCTGGTGGCAGGTCCCGGCACACCCATGGTGTGGCGGCCCAGACGCTGTGCCGCACGTGCCGTGACCAGCGACCCGCTGCGATGGGCGGCCTCGACGACGACGGTGCCTCGGGTGAGCGCGGCGATCACCCGGTTCCGCAGCACGAATCTGCTCGGGCTCGGGTGGTCGCCGGGCGGCAACTCCCCGATCACCAGGCCCTGTTCCGCGATCCTGGTGATCAACTGGGTGTGTCCGCGCGGGTAGGGCCGGTCCACTCCGCAGGCCAGTACGGCCACGGTGGCGCCGCCCGCGCCGAGGGCACCGCGGTGGGCGGCGCCGTCGACCCCGTAGGCACCGCCGGACACCACGACCCAGCCGCGTTCGGCGAGGTCCGCGGCGAGGGTGCCCGCCATGTGGGCGCCGTACTCGGTGCAGGCGCGGGCGCCCACGATGGCCACCGAGCGGAGCGCCCACATCCGCAGACTGGGCTTTCCCCGCACCCACAGCCCCAGCGGGCGGGCGTCCCCCAGGTCGTCGAGCTGTCCCGGCCACTCGCCGTCGCCCGGACCGACGAAACGCACGCCGGCGTCCCGCGCGACGGCGAGGTCCCGCCAGGGCTCGACCCCCTCGACCCGGCCGACCAGACCGGCCCACCGCTTGTCGCTCACCCCCGGCAACGGCACCTCGCCGTCCCGCAACCGTCGGGCCACCTCCCGCACGCCGTACTCCCGCACCCACCGCCCGGCGACCTCGTCGCCGGGCTCGATGACCCGCGTGAGGAAGACCCGTCCGAGCAGCTCGCCGTCCGGACCGTCGCCGATGCTCACGTCAGCGCTCCGATGGCCATGGGGACGCCCCGTGGCACTCCGGTGCGCAGTTGGAGCGCCAGGGCGACGTCCGTCGCGTCGGGACGGTCGTGACCGACGAGGTCCGCGACGGTCCAGGCCACCCGCAGCACCCTGTCGATCCCGCGAGCGGTCAGCACGCCCCGCTCCAGGTTGCGCTCCGCGTCGTCCATGGCACCGGCCACGGCATGCCAGCGGCTGCGCAGCTCGCGTCCGGGAACCTCGCTGTTGGTGCGCCAGGGGGTACCGGCAAGGCGGGCCAGCGCTCGCTCCCTGGCCTCCCGGACCCGGCCGGCCACCGTGGCCGTGGAATCACCCCGGGCGCCGCGCTCCGTCAGCTGGGCACGCGTGACCCGGTCCACCTCGACCCGCAGGTCGACCCGGTCGAGCAGAGGGCCGGACAGCCTGGCCTGGTAACGCCGGATGAAGGAGGGCGGGCACTCGCACAGGTCGTCCGTCTGGGAGAAGCGGCCGCAGGGGCAGGGGTTGGCCGCCAGCACCATCAGGAACTTCGCCGGGAAGCGCACCACGCCCGCACTGCGGGCGATCACGACATGGCCCGCCTCCAGGGGCTGCCGGAGGGCGTCCAAGGCCCGACTGCTGAATTCGGGGGTTTCGTCCAGGAAGAGAACACCCCGGTGCGAGAGGGACACCGCGCCGGGCCGGGCGATGCCGGGGCCCCCACCGACCAGCGCCTGCATCGTCGCCGAGTGGTGCGGGGCGCAGTAGGGGGCGACGGCGATCAGGGGTTTGCCCGGGGGCAGCAGGCCCGCCACCGAGTGCACCGCCGTGACCTCCAGCGAGTCCTCTCGGCCGAGGCGCGGCAGGATGGCGGGCAGCCGCTCCGCGAGCATCGTCTTCCCGGCGCCGGGCGGGCCCTCCAGGAACAGGTGATGTCCGCCCGCCGCGGCGACCTCCACGGCCGTACGCGCAGACGTCTGGCCCACGACGTCGGCCAGGTCGTGGTCGAGGTCGAGCTGCGCACCACCCGGGCTGTGCATTCCCGTGGCCGCGCCGGTGCCCGGCACCCGCAGGCCGGCGAGGAGCGGGTCGGGACGGCCCACGTCGTCCGGCTCCTCCTCCGGCACCGGCTCGTCCGCGAGGACCGCGATCAGCTGCCGCAGACTGCGCACTCCCAGCACGGACACACCGGGCACCAGGGATGCCTCGGCGGCGGCGCATTCCGGCACCACCACCTGCTCATAACCGGCGTCCGCCGCGGCCAGTACCGCCGGGAGGATGCCCCGCACCGGCCGCACCCGGCCGTCGAGTCCCACTTCTCCGATCATCACGATGTCGGCGAGCACCCGCGGATCGATCCGCTCGGCCGCCCCCAGCACCGCGGCGGCGATGGCCAGGTCGAATCCGCTGCCGCTCTTCGGGACGGACGCCGGACTCAGGCCGACCGTCAGCTTCTTCTGGGGCCACGAGGCGCCCGAGTTCACCACCGCGGCCCGCACCCGGTCCCGGCTCTCCGTCAGGCTCTTGTCCGGCAGTCCCACCAGGGTGAACGCCGCTACCCCCGGCTCCAGGTCGGCCTGGACCTCGACCACCACGCCCTCGACGCCGACCAGCGCCACCGAACACGTACGTGCGAAGCCCATCTCAGGCCACCCCCCGCACATGCTCGACCACCGGTGCGCCTCGGCTGGGCAGGACGACCCCCACCAGGTCGATGCGGACGCCTCCCGGCGGCGCCCCTCCGTGTGCGTGGATCCAGCGTTCGGCGAGGCCTCGCAGGCGCTGAGCCTTGTCGGGGGTCACCGCGGCCATCGGATGCTCGAAGAGCCCGGCCCGCCGCGTCTTGACCTCGCAGACGACCAGGACGTCGCCGTCCCGCGCCACGATGTCGATCTCACCGGTCCTGCCGCAGCGCCAGTTGCGTTCCAGGACCGTCATCCCGGCCTCCGCCAACCGCCGCGCGGCCAGCGTCTCGCCGTACTTGCCGAGTGCACTGCGTGCCTGGTGTGTGTTCATGTCGGCACCACCTCCGGCGCCAACCGTCACGCAACCGCCCCCAAGAAGTGGATCTTGGTGGACAACTCGGCGGTTGTGGAAAACCCCGTCACCCAGGCGGGGGAACCGCAGCGGGGAACCTCAGCGGGCCGGCCTCAGCCGACCTCAGCCGCCCGGCATCTCCAGATCACTCTTGTTCAGCTCTTCGATGTTCACGTCCTTGAACGTGAGCACCCGCACCTGCTTCACGAACCGAGCCGGCCGGTACATGTCCCACACCCAGGCATCCGCCATGGAAACCTCGAAGAAGACCTCACCCTGGACCGAGTGCACCTGCATCTCGTAGTCGTTGGTCAGATAGAAGCGCCGCTCGGTCTCGATCACGTATTTGAACAGACCGACGACATCGCGGTACTCCCGGTAGAGCTTGAGCTCCATCTCGGTCTCGTACTTCTCGAGGTCCTCGGCGCTCATGGCATGTTCCCCTTCAGCCGTGCGATCCCACCATTGTGCGCCAGCCCCGCGAGCCCCTAGACGATTTCGGTGTCCAGGGTCACGGGCCCGGCCGGGGGACCTTCGTCAAGCAGCCTGCTCAGCAGCTCGGCGAGTCTGGTCGGATACACCGTCTCATGTGCCTGGCTCAGTTCCCGACACGTCCACCAGCGCGCTCCGGCGACACTGCGCCGTTCCAGCTCGGTCAGCCCCCTGGCCTCGGTGGCCGTCTGGGTCGTACGGGCCAGGTAGTACCACTCGTCCTGGTCCCAGCGGCGACCCGCGAACGGGAAGGAGCACATCCGTCGCCACAGGACCGGGCCGAGCTCGACCTCGGTGATGCCGGTCTCCTCGGCGAGTTCCCTGAGCGCGGCCTCCTCACGACTCTCGTCGCCCTCCAGGCCGCCGCCGGGCGTGAACCACCAGTCGTCGGCCGGATCGTCCGGCTCGTGACCGTGCAGGAGAAGGATGCGGTCCTCGGGGTCGAGCAGGACGACCCGGGCCACTTTGCGCAGACCGCCCTCGTACGAGTCGCTGCCCGTGTCCGTCGCCTCAGCGGGCACCGGCCGGCTCCGTCCGCGTCCGGGAGCGGCCACCGAGCAGCTTGGCGACCGGACCGTACGCGCCACCGCCGAGGACGAGCACGCCCCCGGCGACGATCAGCGCGACGATCGTCCGGATCGGGCCCGGTGAGGACAGCGCGCCCAGCGTCTCGAAGCCGGTCGGCCGCTCCAGCATGCCGTTCATGGGCCAGACAACGGCGTCCACCCGGGCGGTCACGGCGCTCTTCGCCACCGTGCCACGGGCCGCGTCGCTGAGGTGGGCCGTGGAGTCCAGGGAACCCGCCCGCTCGTCGCCCAGCAGGAACAGCCGTCCCTCGGGAACCTTCACGGTCTCGAAGCCCGTGATCTCGGCCGCGCTCCCCTCGGGCAGATACGGTTCGTCGATCTGCTTGCCGTTGACGGTCAGCTTGCCCTCGGTGCAGCACGCCACGGTGTCGCCGCCGACCGCGACCACCCGCTTGACCACGGGGGCATTGGTCACCCAGCTCGTGTCCGTGAAGACGACGACGTCGCCACGGCGTATCTCCCCGCCGTCGATGCGCTGGGCCAGGACCCGGTCGCCGGCGTCGATCGTCGGCGTCATCGAGCCGGTGGGCACGGTGTACGGGCGGTAGGCCACCGCTGCCCAGGCGAAGCCCCCGAGGAACAGCACGAGGCCCAGTGCGACGGCCAGTCCGGACAGTCTCTGTCCGGTCCGGCTGCCCACCGGGCCCGTGTCTGTGCCGCCGCTGCGCGGGGCCGTACGCGTCGTGCTCTCGCCACCCATGGGTCCGCACCCTACCCGGCGGTACCTGACCCGGTCAGCCCTTCGGCCCCGACCAAGGTCACAAGCTGTACGAGGCTTTTGTCGAGCCTTGACCTCAGCGGGTCTCGGCCACGGCGATCTTCCGACGGCGCCACAGCGCCACCGGCACCACGCCGACGAAGGCGAACGCGTTCGGCGCGACCGTCAGGGCCGCGGACGCCGCCGACTGGGTGTTCAGACCGGACTGGTCGAAGGTGTCCGGGACCGGCAGGGTGCCCCAGCGGTTGATCGGCCAGGCCTTCACGATGGCGCGGCCGACGACCTCGTCCACCGGAACCATGCCGTGGTACTTGTCGTTCTGGTTGTAGCGCGAGTCGCGCGAGTTCTGCCGGTGGTCGCCCATGACCCAGATGGAGCCCTCGGGAACCTTCACCGTGAACTGGCCGCCCTGGTCGTCCTGGCTGCACGGGGTGTTGCCGGGGTAGACGTACGCCGACTCGTTCAGCGCCTTGCCGTTGACCTTCAGCGGGCCGGTGCCGCTGCACGAGACGGTGTCGCCGCCGACGCCGACGACCCGCTTGATCAGGTCCTTCTCCGACGGGGAGGGCATCAGGCCGATCCAGCTGAGGAACGTCTGCACGGCGTTGGGGTTGGTCGTCGGCTCGCCCGCCAGCCAGTTGTCCGGGTCGTGGAAGACGACGACCTCACCGCGCTCGGGTTCGGAACCGAACCAGGGGGTGAGCTTGTCGACCAGGACGCGGTCACCCTCCTGGAGGGTGTTCTGCATCGAGTCGGACGGGATCGAGAAGGCCTGCACCAGGAAGGTCTTGATCAGCAGCGCGAGCACGAGCGCGATGCCGATCAGGATCGGCAGCTCCTTCCAGAAGGAGCGCGGCTTCCTCGCCTTGGCGGACGAGCCGCCCCGTCCCTGATCGTCCGTTCCGGTCTCGTCGCTCCCCGTGTCGTCCTCGGCCGCCCCGGAGTCATTCCCGGAGGTCACGGCGCTGTCCGCGGCCGGGACGGCTGATTCCGCGGGGCGCCCGCGGTGCTCCTCGCCGTCGTGTCCGGACCGTGCGCCAACCGCCACATCCCCCACGCCAACTCCTTACTCTGTGCCGCTGCCTGCCCCACATTCGGCGCAGGCCCACCACTCCCATAACGAGCGGGAGTTCCGCAGGGCTCGGGAGTTGGATCGATGCGTTCGGATCGTCGGAAGCAACCCTAAGCGACAGCTGGGGAGCCGCGGTCGCCCCGGACCCCGAGTCGGACACGGATGCATAGGTTTTCGGTTCCTCGAGCGTGGTCCAGTGGCCGAAGGGCCAGGCGATGACCCTGGCCCGTCCCACCACCGAGTCCTCGGAGACCGTGCCGCCGTAGTCGGTGTCCTGGTGCGCTCGGGAGTCCGCGGAGTTGGCCCGGTGGTCACCCATCACCCACAGCCGTCCCTGCGAGACGGTGATGTCGAACTGTGTCGTGGACGGGGCGTTTCCGGGATACAGGTATTCCTCGTTCAGCGGAACGCCGTTGACGGTGACCCGCCCTTGCGTGTCACAGCACTTGACGCGGTCGCCGCCGACGCCGACGACCCGCTTGATGAGGTCCTTCTCGTCGTCGGACGGCAGCAGGCCGATGAAGGTGAGCCCCTCCTTGACCTGCTTGACGACGATGGGGTCGTCCTTCTTCGTGGTGGTCTGCTCGTCCTTGAGCCAGCCGCCGGGATCCTTGAAGACGACGACGTCCCCGCGCTCGGGCTTGGACCCGAACCACGGGGTGAACTTGTCGACCAGGACCCGGTCGCCGATCTGGATCGTCTGCTCCATGGAGCCGGACGGGATCACGAACGCCTGGACGAGGAAGGTCTTCAGGACGAGGGCGATGAGGACGGCGACGCCGACGAGGAGAGGTATCTCCTTGACCGCGCCGCGCCGACGGCGCCGCTTGACCTTGCGCTGGAGTTTTCGCCGCTCGGCGCGGGTGCGGCCACCGGTCGGGCCGGAGGAGCGTCGGGAGCCGGTGGGCAGCAGGTTGTCGGCCGCGCTGTCGGGCGCACCGCGCGGTTTGCCGCGGTTACCCATGGGCGCCGTCCGCCGGGCTCGGCTCGCTCGGCTCCGGGCCGGGCACGCGCGCGTAGGCACCGGGGCGGTGCAGGCGGGTGAAGTGGCCGGCGGGCCAGAGGATCCAGTCGGCCCGTCCGACGACCCCGTCGACGGGGATCATGCCACCGCCGGGTGAGCCGAGGTGGTCGCGGGAGTCGCTGGAGTCGCTGCGGTGGTCACCGAGGACGAACAGGGTGCCGGCGGGCACCTCGACGTCGAAGGGCACCGAGGAGGGGCTGTCGCCGGGGTACAGGAACGTCGACTCGTCGACCGACCGGCCGTTCACCTCGATCCTCCCCTCCCTGTCGCAGCAGACCACGTGGTCTCCCCCTACCCCCACAACGCGCTTGACGTAGTCCCCGTCCCCGAAATACCCCGTTCCGTCGAACACGACGACATCGCCGCGTTGCGGTTCGGAACCGAAACGGTACGCCAACTTATTTACGAGAACGCGGTCCCCGATCCTCAATCCCCTTTCCATGGATCCGCTGGGAATCTGGAAGGGCTGCACCACGAAGGTGCTGAGCAGCAGCAGGAACATCAGGCAGAGCAGCAGGGTCAGGGTGATCCGCCCGCCGGGTAGCCATTCGGCGGCCCGCGACACCAACGCGAAACGCGACCGGCCCTCCGGCCCTCCTGTGTCCGAGATCTCCTCGGCATCGGAAGGGCGGGAGGAGCGGTCGCGCTCCGTCGGCTGTGCTTCGGTGTCCATCGGGGCCAGATGCTATCCGGCCCCGCTGTGGGACCCCGCGCGCGATCAGTTGTCGCGCTTCTCCTTGATCTTCGCGGCCTTGCCGCGCAGCTCGCGCAGGTAGTACAGCTTGGCGCGACGCACGTCACCGCGGGTGACGAGCTCGATCTTCTCGACGATCGGGGTGTGCACCGGGAAGGTGCGCTCGACGCCGACGGAGAAGGAGACCTTGCGGACCGAGAAGGTCTCGCGGACGCCGGAGCCCTGGCGGCGGATGACTACGCCCTTGAACTGCTGCACACGGGAGCGGTTGCCCTCGATGACGCGGACGTGGACGTTGACGGTGTCACCCGGGCGGAAGGCCGGGACGTCGGTGCGCAGCGACGCGGAGTCGACGGAGTCGAGCAGGTGAGACATTTCGTCTGCTTTCCTCGTTGATGCCACAGGTCATCAACGGAAACTAGGTTCTTCGGGTGGAGTTGTGCGGATCGGGGCGGGCGTCGTGTCCCCCTGTGGCAGGGGCGCACGCCGGACGACGCACAACAGCGGCCTATTCTTCCACGCCCTCTGGCCTGCGCCAAAATCGTCCGTACGGCTCCCCCGCCGGATCCGGCGCCCAGCCCAGGATGGAGAGCATCTCGCGGTCCTTCTTGTCGAAGACCTTGGGCTCGCAACGCTCGATGAGGTCGGGCCGGTTGGCCGCCGTGCGCTTCAGGGCCTCGTCACGGCGCCAGCGGGCGATCTTGCCGTGGTGGCCGCTGAGCAGCACCTGCGGGATGCCGCGGTCACGCCACTGGGGCGGCTTGGTGTAGACGGGGCCTTCCAGGAGGTTGGCCATGGCCCCGGGCGCGAAGGAGTCGTCCTGGTGCGACTCGGCGTTGCCCAGAACTCCGGGCAGCAGCCGGGCGACGGCCTCGGTGACGACGAGGACGGCCGCCTCGCCGCCGGCGAGGACGTAGTCGCCGATGGAGACCTCGTAGACCGGCATCCGGGTCGCGTACTCGTCGATGACACGGCGGTCGATGCCCTCGTAACGGGCGGGCGTGAAGACCAGCCAGGGGCGCTCGGAGAGCTCGACGGCGAGTTCCTGGGTGAAGGGGCGGCCGCTGGGCGTGGGGACGATCAGCGCGGGCGCGTGGGAGCCCGTCTCGTAGCCGTCCGCGAGGACCTCGTCGAGCGCCTCGCCCCAGGGTTCGGTCTTCATGACCATGCCGGGACCGCCGCCGTACGGGGTGTCGTCGACCGTGTTGTGGCGGTCGTACGTCCAGGACCGCAGGTCGTGCACGCTCACGTTCAGCTGTCCACGCGCGCGTGCCTTGCCGACGAGGGAGACGTTCAGGGGTTCGAGGTACTCGGGAAAGATCGTGACGACGTCGAGCCGCATTACGCCTCTTCCTCGGAGGCGTCGCCGGAGGCATCGCCGGCGGAGTCCCTGGCGGACGCGATCTCCGCGTTGTCGTCGATCAGGCCCGGCGGCGGATCGATGACGGCCCGCTGCTCCTCGAGGTCGATCTCGGTGACGATCTCCTCGACGAAGGGGATCATCACCTCGCTCCCGTCGGCCCGCTCGACGATGAAGAGGTCCTGGGAGGGCAGGTGCGAGATCTCGGTGATCCGGCCCACTTCGACGCCGTCCTTGGTGACGACGTCGAGGTCCATGAGCTGGTGGTCGTAGTACTCGTCCTCGTCCTCCGGCAGCTCCTCCGGATCGACATCGGCGATCAGGAGGGTGTTGCGCAGCGCCTCGGCGGCGGTGCGGTCGCGCACGCCCTCGAAGCGCAGCAGGAGGCGCCCGCTGTGGACGCGGCCCGTCTCGATGGTCAGTGGACCGGTGGCGGCCGGGTCGGTGGCCAGGACTGCGCCGGGGGCGAGCCTGAGCTCCGGCTCGTCGGTACGTACCTCGACGGTGACCTCGCCCTTGATGCCGTGGGCGCGGCCGATCCGTGCGACTACCAGCTGCACTGTGCTTGCTCTCCTGTCATACGACGGGCCGTTCGACGTCGGACACACGACGTCGGGCCGGGGACGACCCAGAGGCCCTCCCCGGCCCGAGCCGGTGCTGCGTTTGGCGTCAGCGGACGTGGTCGACGTCGACGAGGTCGACGCGGACACCACGGCCGCCGATGGCGCCTACGACGGTGCGCAGGGCGCGTGCGGTGCGGCCGTTGCGACCGATCACCTTGCCGAGGTCGTCGGGGTGGACCCGGACCTCCAGCACCCGCCCGCGACGCAGGTCGCGCGAGGCGACCTGCACATCGTCAGGGTTGTCGACGATGCCCTTCACGAGGTGCTCGAGAGCCTCCTCGAGCATGCTCAGGCCTCGGTCGACGCGGACTCGGCCGGGGCGTCGTCCTTCTTCTCAGCCTTCTTCTTCTGGGTGATGGCCTCACCCTTGCCCTCGTCTTCGCCGCCGAGAGCCTCGAACAGCGGACGAGCGGCCTTCTCGGCGGGCTGGAGCAGCGGAGCCGGGGCGGGCTCGCCCTTGAACTTCTGCCAGTCGCCGGTCTTCTTCAGGATGGCGAGCACGGGCTCGGTCGGCTGAGCGCCGACGGAGAGCCAGTAGGCGACGCGGTCGGCGTCGACCTCCATGCGCGAGGGGTTCTGCACCGGGTGGTACAGGCCGATCTCCTCGATCGCACGGCCGTCACGACGGGTACGGGAGTCGGCGACGACGATGCGGTAGTGAGGCGAACGGATCTTGCCCAGACGCTTCAACTTGATCTTGACTGCCACGGGAGTGGGTTCTCCTGGATTTGACGTGGTTGGGCACGGCGAGATGGCCGCGTGGGGTTGCGGTACCCGAGTGCCCGATGGACGCGTCAGCCGGAGGCGAGAGGGTTCCTGTGCGGCTGTCGAGTACAGCTGGCCATTCTGCCACACTCTGCGGGCCGAGCCCGACCGTGGGTGCCCCGAGGCATGCCTGACAGGCGCCCGGCGCCGCGGGGTGCCGCTGCCTTACGGCTGCCACGGCGCCCCGCGCCCTTGCCGTCCGCGCGTCCGGCACCCACGAGATGCCGGTGATGCGGTCAGCTCGCCGCCGCGCCCACGATCTCCGGGATCCGGAACGGCTTCCCGCACCCGCCGCACACGATCGGCGCCTGGGCCAGTACCGACGGGACGACCCGGACGTTGCGCCCGCAGTCGCAGACCGCTTTGACGCGGACACCGCCACCGGAGGAGCCGTGGCGGGCGGCCGGGCCCCGGAAGGTGCTGGACGTGTCGGCGGCGGTCGCCACCGAGTGGGCCTTGAGCGCGCGCTGGATGCGCTCGATGGTCGGGCGGTAGCGGCGCTTCGCCTCGGGGGTGAGCGTGACCAGGGAGAAGCCGCTGCTGGGGTGCGGCTCCTCGGGGTGGTCCAGGCCCATCTCCTCGGCGATCGCGAGGAATCTGCGGTTGTGGTAGCGGCCTGCACGGGACGTGTCGCGGATGCCGCGCGCGGCGGCGATGCCATGGACTGCCTCGTGAAGCAGTCGCTCGAAGGAGAGCTCGTGACCGCACGCGGACGACGACTCCCCGATCAGGGACTCTGGCGCGGCAAGATCGGGCAGCTCGGGGTGGTACCGCTGAATGTCGGCCCACGCCTCTGCCAGCTCTGCGGCGAGAACAGGTGGTGTCTGTGTCGTGCTCACGTAATGACAACGAGCCAGAGTGCCGCTGTGTTCCGATTCCGGGGCATCCCAAATAATTTGCACGTACCCGTCAGTTGCCGCTGATGCGTCCTGACGAGGGCGGGTGCGCTGATCTGCGGATAAGCCTCACAGCTCGTCACAAGCTGGTGCGTAGTCTGACGTACGCCCCGGCGCGTAGACGATGTCCATGCGCCGGGGAACGAGTGTTCCGCAGTTGCGCAAGAGGCGTTTCGGCCGCTCTCGCGCCGGAAGGGCGCTCCTCAGTAAGCGCGCGCGACGATCGCGACGTTACCCGGTGCGTCGCCGTCCTCCGGCACCGACCCGTCCTCGGCGACCAGACACCGTACGGTCACCGAGTGCTCGGCCAGCTTGGCCTCGCCCTCTTCCCCGAGGGTCGCCCAGGGGATGCGCGCCCAGCCGCCGGCGACGGCCGCCTCGACGGCCTCCTCGATCGTCGACACCTCGGACGTACGGGACTCGCGGCGCTCGCGGGACTGCTTCAGGAGCAGCGCCTGGTCCTCTTCGAGGATGGCGGGGAGGATGCCGACGAGGGAGTCCAGGGCCACCGGCTCCTTGCCTCCCGGGATGCGGCGGGCCAGCATCGCGGTGCCGTTCTCCAGGTCGCGGGGCCCGATCTCGATCCGTACGGGCACACCTTTCAGTTCCCAGTCGACGGCGCGGCGGCCGAAGGGGGTGTCCACCCGGTCGTCGACCTGGACGCGGACTCCCGCCGCCTTCAGCCGGTCGCCGAGCTCGCGGACCTTGGCCAGAACCGCCTCGTCGCCCTTGATGGCGAGGACGACGGCCTGGATCTGCGCGAGGCGCGGCGGGACCCGGAGGCCGTTGTCGTCGCCGTGCATCATCACCAGGGCGCCGATCATGCGCGTGGTCGAGCCCCAGGAGGTCTGCCAGACCAGTTCCTGCGTGCCGTCCTTCGACAGGTACGAGGTGTTGAAGGCCTTGGCGAAGTTCTGGCCGAGTTCGTGGCTGGTGGCCATCTGGAGGGCCTTGCCGTCGCCCATCATGCCTTCGAGCGTGAGGGTGTTGATCGCGCCGGCGAAGCGCTCCTTGACGGTCTTGCGGCCGGGGACGACGTCCATCGCGAGGACGTTCGCCATGAAGTCCTCGTAGACCTTGCGGTGGATGCGGGAGGCGAAGTCGCGCGCGTCCTCGAAGGTGGCGTGCGCGGTGTGGCCCTCCTGCCACAGGAACTCGGACGTGCGCAGGAACAGGCGGGGCCTGAGCTCCCAACGGACCACGTTGGCCCACTGGTTGATCAGCAGGGGCAGGTCGCGGTAGCTCTGCACCCACTTCGAGAAGTAGTCGTTGATGATCATCTCGGAGGTGGGGCGGACGACCGCGGGCTCCTCCAGCTCCTTGCCCCCGCCGTGCGTGACCACGGCCAGCTCCGGCGCGAACCCCTCGACGTGTTCCGCCTCGCGCGCGAGGTACGACTGCGGGATCAGCAGTGGGAAGTACGCGTTCTGGGTACCCGTCTCCTTGATGCGGGCGTCCATTTCGGCCTGCATCCGCTCCCACAGCCCGTACCCGTACGGTCGGATCACCATGGTGCCGCGCACCGGCCCGTTGTCGGCCAGCTCGGCCTTGCTGATCAGATCCTGGTACCAGCGCGGGAAGTCGTCCGCGCGGGGCGTGAGAACGGGTGCCTTAGCCATGGCGCGATGGTACGGGCCCAGATTGCCGGGATGTGAATTCTCGCCACTCGCACAGCGAATGCACAAACCGGGCCCGACAACCCCTGGACGCGGGGTCGAGTGCGGAGTTATCTGGCATACGGGGGGAGTGCGGCGCACGTCACGGGGGCTACGGAATCGGGCACAGAGGCAACTCTCGGCGGATTGGGGCGCGTACCTATGACACCTACGCTCGTGCGGCAGCACCTGTCCTATACGGGGGGAGCACCCCGTGTGGACCTCGGTGCACGCGCGCGTGACTGGTCCGAGATCCAGGAGCGGATGCTGGTACCGCTCTACGAGGCCGTCTACGAGCGACTCGAAGTGGGCCCGGCCACAAGGCTGTTGGGCCTTGGCTGCGGCTCGGGGCTCGCCCTGCTGATGGCGGCCTCCAGAGGTGCCGCGGTGACCGGTGTCGACGCCTCCTCCGAGCGGCTGGCCCTCGCGAGGGAGCGGCTGCGGCCGCCGGCGTGGGGCACGCGCGGGCGGGGCGACACCCGGCTCGTCGACGGGTCGCCCGGGGACGCGGCCGAGCCGGAGGCGCCCGCGTACACCCTGGTGACCGCCTTCGAGCCCATCGGGTGTCTCGCGGGTGACTCGGAGGGGCTCGCGGAGTTGCTCGCCTCGGCGGTGCCGCTCGCCGGGCGGGGGGCGGCGGTGGTGCTGGCCGGCTGGGGTCCGCCGGAGCGGTGTGCCACGTCGTCCGTGCTGCGGGTGGCCACCAAGCTGGCGGATCCGCTGCGTGGTACGGGCAGTTGGCGTCTCGCCCTGAGGGACGACCTGGAGGAGGTCGCCCAGCGGGCCGGCCTCAAGCCGGACGGCTCCGGCCGGGTCGCCTGCCCCTTCGGGTACGCGGGCGTCGACAGCGCCGTACGAGGACTGCTGTCGACGGGGCTCTTCGACGCGGCGATCTCCGCGACGGACCGGATGCAGGTCGACAAGGAGCTGACGGAAGCCCTGCATCCGCATCAGCGCCGGGACGGCACGGTGTGGATGCCGAACGTCTTCCGGTACCTGATAGCGCGCGTCCCCTAGGCGTCGAGGTCCTTCCGTAGACGCGTGATTCCCGCGATCCGGTACGCGGCCGTCTCCTCCAGCGTCTCGTTCGCCAGCAGCGCCTCGGCCAGGGCGTCCAACTGGCCGCGGTGGTCGCGGAGTTTGTGGCAGGCCTCCTCGTAGCACTCGTCGACGATCCGCCGCATCTCGTGCTCGATCGTGTCGAGGGTCCCCGGGGCGGCCGCGAGGCCGTAGGCCTGCTGGGCGTCGTTCGGGAGGGCGGACAGACGGCCGACGCGCTCGCTCATGCCCCAGCGGGCGACCATGCCGCGGGCGATGTTGGTGACCTGTTCGAGGTCGTTCTCGGCGCCGGTGGTGACGACGCCGTAGACGACGTGCTCCGCGGCCATGCCGCCGAGCGCGCCGATGATGCGGCCGCGCAGGTACTCCTCGGTGTACGCGTACCGGTCCGCGTCCGGCGTCGACAGCGTCACGCCGAGGGCTCTGCCGCGCGGCACGATGGTGATCTTGCGGACCGGGTCGGCGCCGGGCTGCAGCATGCCGAGCAGGGCGTGTCCGCTCTCGTGGTACGCCGTTCTGTGCCGCTCCTCCTCGGGCATCACCAGCGGGCGTTCGGCGCCCAGTTGCACCTTCTCCAGGGCCTCCGAGAGGTCGGTCTGCGTGACCTGTTCCTGTTTGCGCTTGACCGCCAGCAGGGCGGCCTCGTTGGCCAGGTTGGCCAGTTCCGCGCCGGTCATGCCCGGGGTCGTACGGGCCATCTGGGCCAGGTCGACGTCCTGGGCGAGCGGGATCTCGCGGGTGTGGATCTCCAGGATGGCCTCGCGGCCGCCGCGGTCCGGGGGCGAGACCATGACCACCCGGTCGAAGCGGCCGGGGCGGGTCAGGGCGGGGTCGAGGACGTCGGCGCGGTTGGTCGCTGCGATGACGATGACGCCCTCCGCGCCGGAGAAGCCGTCCATCTCGGTCAGGATCTGGTTCAGCGTCTGTTCGCGCTCGTCGTGGCCGCCCATGCCGGAGCCGCCGCCGCGGGCCCGGCCGATGGTGTCGATCTCGTCGATGAAGATGATCGACGGCGCCACCTTGCGGGCCTCGGCGAAGAGTTCGCGGACGCGGGAGGCGCCCACGCCCACGATCATCTCGATGAACTCGGAGGCGGACGCGGAGAAGAAGGGCACGCCGGCCTCGCCGGCCACCGCACGAGCGAGGAGGGTCTTCCCGGTGCCGGGCGGGCCGGCCAGCAGCACGCCCCTCGGCATCTTGGCGCCCATCTTCCGGTAGGCGTCCGGGTTCTTCAGGAAGTCGACGACGTCGTTGAGCTCGCCCTCGACCTCGTCGATGCCCGCCACGTCCTCGAACGTCGTGCGCTTCTGCCCCGACTCCAGCTCCACCGGCCGGGGCGGCGCCTTTCGGCCGAGCATGCCGCCCGCGCCGCCCATGCCCGCGCTCATCCGCCGCGCGATGAAGATCCACAGGACGACGAGGAGGAGCATCGGGGCCAGCGAGATCAGCAGGTTGGCCAGAAAGCTGCGCTGCTGGACGACCGGCTCCGCGGTGACGGTGACGTTGTTCTTGGTCAGGTCCTCCCAGAGCTGGTCGTCCGCGAAGGTCGGCCGCTCTGTCTTGAACTTGGTGTAGGTGCCGTCGCCCTCGGGGTTGTCCTGCTTCTTCTTGAGCTGGCCCTGGATGGCGTCGCCCTTGGCGTAGATCTTGGTGACGTTGCCGTTGTCGACCTGCCTGCTGAACTCCGTGTACGAGAGCGTCGGCTCGTCGCCGTCGTTGAAGAAGGACAGCACAAGGTTGGCGACGAGGAACACGACCAGCGCGGCGGCGGCCAGACCCCACCAGCCGCCGCGCGGCCTCCGCCCGCCCGGCGAGGGTTTCGGCGGCTCCTCCGGGGTGCCCTCGGTGCGCCAGGGCTGGTCAGGGGCCTTGCGTGGCGGCACAGGGTTGGTCATACCGGGACGTTACGACACGGATCATGCACCGGCACCCGCAGAACGCCCCGAGGGCGCCCCTCGAAAGAAGGACGCCCTCGACACCGTGGAGATTGCTGTCAGCCCATGAACTTCTTGAACTCGTCCGGCAGCTCGAAGTCCTGGCCGCCCTGCTGACCGGGCAGACCGAACGCGTTGCCGCCCTCGGCCGCGGCGGCGCGACGTGCGGCCTCCTCCTGCTCCTGCTGCTTGCGCTTCATCGGGTTGCCGGAGCGCTGCTTGCCCTTGGCCTTCTTCGGCTGCTTCTTGCTGCGGCCGGGACCGCCGCCCATGCCCGGAACCCCCGGCATGCCCGGCATACCGCCGCCCTGGGCCATGCGCGACATCATCTTGCGGGCCTCGAAGAACCGCTCGACCAGGCCCTTCACCGCGCTGACGTCGACACCGGAGCCCTTGGCGATACGGGCGCGGCGCGAGCCGTTGATGATCGTCGGCTCCTGGCGCTCGGCCGGGGTCATCGACTTGATGATGGCGGCCGTGCGGTCGACGTCGCGCTCGTCGAGGTTGTTGATCTGGTCCTTGATCTGGCCCATGCCCGGAAGCATGCCGAGCAGCTTGGAGATGCTGCCCATCTTCCTGACCTGCTCCATCTGGGCCAGGAAGTCGTCCAGGGTGAAGTCCTGGCCCTTCTTGGACGCCAGCTTGGAGGCCATCTGCTGGGCCTCTTCCTGGCTGAACGTCTTCTCCGCCTGCTCGATCAGGGTGAGCAGGTCACCCATGTCGAGGATGCGGGAGGCCATCCGGTCAGGGTGGAAGGCGTCGAAGTCCTCGAGCTTCTCGCCGTTCGACGCGAACATGATCGGCTTGCCGGTCACCGAGGCGATCGACAGGGCCGCGCCACCGCGGGCGTCACCGTCGAGCTTGGAGAGCACCACGCCGTCGAAGCCGACGCCGTCGCGGAAGGACTCGGCGGTGTTGACCGCGTCCTGACCGATCATGGCGTCGACGACGAAGAGGATCTCGTCCGGCGAGACCGCGTCCCGGATGTCAGCGGCCTGCTGCATCATCTCGGCGTCGATACCGAGGCGGCCGGCGGTGTCCACGATCACGATGTCGTGGACCTTGGTCTTCGCGTGCTCGATGGAGTCCCTGGCGACCTTGACCGGGTCGCCCACGCCGTTGCCCGGCTCGGGCGCGTAGACGGCCACGCCGGCCCGCTCGGCGACGACGCTGAGCTGGTTGACGGCGTTCGGTCGCTGGAGGTCGGCGGCGACCAGGATCGGCGAGTGGCCCTGTTCCTTCAGCCAGCGGGCGAGCTTGCCCGCGAGGGTGGTCTTACCGGCACCCTGCAGGCCCGCCAGCATGATCACGGTCGGCGGCTGCTTGGCGAAGCGCAGGCGGCGGGTCTCGCCGCCGAGGATCGTGACGAGCTCGTCGTTCACGATCTTCAGAACCTGCTGGGCCGGGTTCAGCGCCTTGGAGACCTCGGCGCCGAGGGCACGCTCCTTGACGTTCTTGATGAACGTCCGCACGACCGGCAGGGCGACATCCGCTTCGAGGAGCGCGATGCGGATCTCGCGCGCGGTGGCGTCGATGTCCGCCTCGGAGAGCCGTCCCTTGCCACGCAGGTTCTTGAAAGTCGCTGAGAGGCGATCGGAGAGAGTATCGAACACGGCGCTCGCGGTCCTCGGGGTTGTCGGTGGCTGGCTTCGGAATCGCCCTCCAGGGTATCCCGGCTCCACAAGACCGGGTCACTGCCGTTCAGCCCCGCAAGGTCTCCTCCAGTTTCCGCGCCACGGAGACGGCCTCGTCGTCGGGCAGGGGCGAGCCGTCGGCGCCGGTCACGTAGAAGGCGTCCACGGCGTTGGCGCCCAGGGTGCTGACATGTGCGCTGCGCATCCGCACACCCGCCTCCTCCAGCGCGTGCCCGATGCGGTGCAGCAGGCCGGGTACGTCCTGGGCGCGGACCTCGATGACTGTGGCGAGGCGGGACGCGGCCGGGTGGACGGTGACCCGGGGCGGCGGCGCCACGACTCCCCGGCGACGCGGGTAGGCGGCGTCGCGCTCGGCGAGGCGTCCCGTGATGTCCAGGGAGCCGTCGAGTGCGCGTACGAGATCGGCGCGCAGCCGGGCGGCCTGCGGCAGGGAGCCGTACTCGGCGGCGACCCGCCAGTTCAGCAGCAGGACGGAGCCCTCGACGCCGTCGGGCAGGTCCAGGGCCCGCAGCTCGGCCGTGCGGACGGTCAGGCGGTGCATGGCGAGGACGCCGGCCACCGCGGGCAGCACGCCGGACTGGTCCGGTACGGCGATGAGCAGCTCCACGCCGAGCGGCTCGGGATCGCCGGCCGGCTGCTCCTCGGCCGGCGGCGGCTCGGTCTGCGCCCGCAGGGCGAGCACGGGGCCGCCGGTGGCGACCGACTCGATCGCGAGCCGCTCCTGCTCGGCGGTGGGCGCGGCGGACTCGGGCTCGTCCGGCAGGTCCCCGGACAGGACCGCGTGAACCCGCTTGACCAGGTCGGCGACAAGCGAGCCCCGCCAGGACGACCAGGCCGCCGGCCCGGTGGCCAGCGCGTCCGCCTCGGTGAGCGCGTGCAGCAGTTCCAGCGTGCTCTGCGAGCCGACCGCGTCGGCGACCGAGCGCACGGTGGCCGGGTCCTCCAGGTCGCGCCGGGTGGCGGTGTCGATGAGCAGCAGGTGATGACGTACCAGTGTGGCGAGCACCGTCACGTCCGCGCGGTCGAAGCCGATTCGGGCGGCCACGTCCTTGGCGATGATCTCGCCGGCCACCGAGTGGTCCCCGGGCCAGCCCTTGCCGATGTCGTGCAGCAGCGCGGCTACCAGCAGAAGGTCGGGGCGGCTGACGCGGCGGGTGAACTCGGAGGCGCGGACGGCGGTCTCGATGAGGTGCCGGTCGACGGTCCAGACGTGCACGGCGTTGCGTTGCGGGCGGCAGCGCACCCGCTCCCAGTCGGGCAGCAGGCGGGTGATCAGGCCCTCCGCCTCCAGTGCCTCCCACACGTCGATGGTGGGCCGGCCGGAGCCAAGCAGGGTCACGAGCTGTTCGCGCGCCTCGGCGGGCCAGGGCGCGGGCAGAGGGCGCGCGCTTGCCGCCATGCGCCGTACGGCGTGCAGGGAGAGCGGGAGGCCGGCCTGTGCGGCGGCGGCCGCGGCACGCAGCGGGAGCACGGGGTCGCGTTCGGGGCGCGCGGCGCGGGCGAGCACCACCTCGCCGTCCTGCTCCACGACCCCCTCGGCCAGCGGCGAACGGTCGGCGACCGGCTTGCCGCCCCCGAGCATGGCGCGCAGACGCGGCCGCACGGCGCGCGACCTGAGCACCCGCCCCACTTCGCGCCAGGTGACATCACTGGCGTACGAGATGACCCGCGCCGCCTCGTACACCTGCCGCAGCAGCGTGTCGGCGTCGAGCAGGCCGAGCTCGGCCGCGACCTGGTCCTGCTCCTGGAGCGCGAGCCGGTCGGTCGCCCGCCCCGTCGTCAGGTGCAGGGCGTCACGGACGTCGAGCAGCCGGCGCCGGGCGTCGTCGAGGCCCTCACGCGGTGCGTCGGCCAGCCAGGAGGCGGCGACGGCGCGCAGCGCGGTGGCGTCGCGGAGGCCGCCGCGGGCCTCCTTGAGGTCGGGTTCCAGGAGGTACTGCAGCTCGCCCTGCCGCTCGGCGCGCTCGGCGCACAGCTCCTGGAGCTCGGGGAGACGTTTCGGCGCCTGGTTGCGCCAGTCGGCGAGGACCGCCGTGCGCAGGCCGGCCGTGAGGCCGAGGTCGCCCGCGAGATGCCGGGCGTCCAGCAGGCCCAACTGCACCTTCAAATCCTCGCCGGCGGTCTTGCGGGCCTCGGCCGGCGTACGCACCGAGTGGTCGAGGGCCAGGCCGAGGTCCCAGACCGGGTACCAGATGCGGTCGGCCAGGGCGGCGACCGCGGCGGAGTCGCTGCCGTCGTGCAGCAGGACCAGGTCCAGGTCGCTGCGTGGGGACAGTTCGCCGCGGCCGTAGCCGCCGACGGCGATCAGGGAGACGCCGCGCACCTCCCCCGCCGCGTTGAACAGGCCCGAAAGCCAGTCGTCGGTCAGTTCGGCGAGGGCTGCACGGCGCGGCGGCCCGGACCGCGCCCCCTCAGTGAGGAGGCGCAGCCGGGCCGCCGCGTAGCCGCTGGGTCCCGAGTCCTCTGCATCCTTGCGCACGTCCGTACTCGTCACCCAGTGGCTCCTGTTCTGTTCTTCTGTCAGAGCGCGTCCGGGCCGCGCTCGCCGGTGCGGACCCGTACGGCGGTCTCGACCGGGAGGGACCAGACCTTGCCGTCACCGATCTTGCCGGTGCGGGCCGCCTTGACGATGACGTCGATGAGACCCTCGGCGTCGTCGTCCTCGGCCAGCACCTCGATGCGGATCTTCGGGACCAGGTCGACCGTGTACTCGGCACCGCGGTAGACCTCGGTGTGGCCCCGCTGACGACCGTAGCCGCTCGCCTCGGTGACCGTCAGGCCGTGGACCCCGAAGGCCTGAAGGGCTTCCTTGATCTCGTCGAGCCGGTGAGGCTTCACGACGGCGGTGATGAGCTTCATGCGTCCACCTTCTTCGCGGTGTCGGCCACCGGGGCCGGAACTGCGGTCGTGCGGGCGGAGCCACCGCCGGCACCGCTGAAGTCGTATGCGGTCTCGGCGTGCTCGGCCGAGTCGATGCCGGCCACCTCGACGTCCTCGGAAACCCGCATACCGATCGTCTTGTCGATCAGGAAGGCGAGGATCGCGGAGGCGACGAGCGAGTAGGCGAGGACCGCGAAGACGCCGGCGCACTGCTTCCAGAACTGGGTCATGCCGCCGCCGTAGAAGAGACCCTCGACGGTGGACTGACCGTGGCCGCTGGCGAAGAGGCCGATCAGCAGGGAGCCGACGACACCGCCGACCAGGTGGACGCCGACGACGTCGAGCGAGTCGTCGTAGCCGAACTTGTACTTCAGGCCGACGGCCATGGCGCACAGGACACCGGCGATGACACCGACGGCGATCGCGCCGAGCGGGGAGACCGCACCACCGGACGGGGTGATGGCGACCAGACCGGCGACGGCGCCGGAGGCGGCGCCCAGCGTGGTGAACGCGCCGTGGCGGATCTTCTCGTAGATGAGCCAGGCCAGCATGGCGGCGGCGGTGGCGATCTGCGTGTTGACGAACATCAGCGCGCCGACGCCGTCGTCGTTGCCGAGCCACGAACCGGCGTTGAAGCCGAACCAGCCGAACCACAGCAGACCGGCGCCGAGCATGACCAGCGGCAGGCTGTGCGGACGCATCGGGTCCTTCTTGAAGCCGACGCGCTTGCCGATGACCAGGATCACGCCGAGTGCCGCGGCACCCGCGTTGATGTGGACCGCCGTACCACCGGCGAAGTCGATCACGCCCAGTTCGAAGGCCCAGCCACCGGTGCCCCAGACCCAGTGCGCGACCGGGAAGTAGACGACCGTGGCCCACAGGGCGATGAACAGCGCCCACGCCGTGAACTTCACACGGTCCGCGAGGGCACCGCTGATCAGGGCGGGCGTGATGATGGCGAACATCATCTGGAAGACCATGAAGACGAAGACCGGGATGGTGTAGCCGGGCCACAGTTCCGTCAGGCCGATGTTGCTGAGGCCGAGCCAGTCCGAGTTCCATCCGATGATGCTGCCGGAGTCGGTACCAAAGGCCATGGAGAAGCCGTACAGCACCCACAGGATGGTGACGATCCCGATACTGATGAAGCTCATCATCAGCATGTTCAGGGTGCTCTTGACCCGGACCATGCCTCCGTAGAAGAAGGCCAGACCCGGAGTCATGATCAGCACCAGGGCGGAACAGATGAGCATGAAGCCCGTGTTGGCGGCAGACAGCTTGGGCGCTTCTGCGGCGAGCGTGATGGCTGCTGGTGCCATCGGCGTCTCCTCGTCGTTGGTACGGCCCCGTGCGGGCGAAGCCTGAGCGGATTGAGGGGTGGGCCGGTTATGCGCCATGAGATTGACGCAGCGCGGTTTCGGTCGAGGCCCCTCGTTGTTTCGCCGCCGTGACGAAGGCGCCCTGCGTGTTACGCCTAGATGAACTGGCAGATATTGGACGCGCCGATCGTTATCGTGGCGCAACCTTCGGCGAGGGCAGGAAACCGGCCGCGGTCGGCCTTCCGATGACCTGGCATGGGGGAGCCGAGTCGGGCAGTTCGGGAGGGCCGGCCGCGGCCGGGGTTCAGGGGATTCCCTGGGGTGTCAGACCGCCTCCGCGGTCTCGGGCAGCTCGATGGCGAGCTGTTCGGTGAGGTCCACGACCTCGGCGAGATCGCCGAAATCGCGTACAGCCGTGTCGACCGTCTTTCGGATACGAGTGTTGACGCGCTCGGAGCGCACCTTCTTCGCTTCCAGCATGGCCCTCTTGGCCAGCACCGCGCTGCGCTCGGGCTCCCGCTGGAGCAGGTGCACCGTGGCCAGCCCGATCAGATTGAGTGCGTACGAACGCTGGTGATCGGAATCGTCGGCGAAGAGCTCTACGGCCCGCTGCATCAGGGGCTCGGCGAGGGAGGCGTAGGTGGGGCTGCGGCCGGCGACGTAGGCGAGGTCGCGGTAGGAGTGGGAGTTCTCGCCGTACAGCTCGGCCTCGGAGAAGAAGCTGATCCAGTCGGGGTCCGGCTCGTCCCACTCGTCGGCGTCGGCGAAGGTGTCCTCGGCCATCCGGACCGCCCTCTTGCACTTGCCGGGCTGCCCCATGTTGGCGTAGGCGCGGGCCTCCATCGCATACAGCATGGACTGGGTGCGCGGGCTCGCGCAGTCCCGGCTGCCGTACTGCGCGAGGTGGATCAGTTCCAGGGCGTCCTCGGGCCGCCCGAGGTGGATCATCTGGCGGCTCATGCTCGACAGGACGTACGAACCGAGCGGCTTGTCGCCCGCCTCCTTGGCCGCGTGCAGGGCGAGCACGAAGTACTTCTGGGCGGTGGGCTGCAGCCCCACGTCGTACGACATCCAGCCGGCCAGTTCGGCGAGCTCGGCGGCGACTTTGAACAGCTTGCGGGTGGTGGCCTCGGGCTGCGGCTCCTGGAGGAGGTCGGTCACCTCGTGCAGCTGGCCGACGACCGCCTTGCGGCGCAGGCCGCCGCCGCACTGGGCGTCCCACTGGCGGAACATCATCGTCGTCGACTCGAGGAGTTCCAGCTCGGGCCGGGACAGCCGGCCCCGGCGGGCCGCGGCCGAGGACGGCTCGGGCTCGCGGTGCGGGGACGGAGGGCCGGGCACCAGCCAGCGCTGCATGGGCTCGATGAGGGACGGGCCCGCGGACAGGGCCAGCGAGGTCCCGAGGAAGCCGCGCCGCGCCAGCATCAGGTCGCTGCGCGAGAACTCGCTGAGCAGGGCCACCGTCTGCGGACCCGTCCAGGGCAGGTCCACGCCGGTCGCCGAGGGTGCCTGACGGGCGGCGCGCAGACCGAGGTCCTCGACGGAGACGACGCAGCCGAACCGCTCGGAGAACAACTCGGACAGGATCCGGGGGATGGGCTCGCGGGGGTTCTCGCCGTCCAGCCAGCGGCGAACCCGCGAGGTGTCGGTGGAGATGTGGTTGGCGCCCAACTGGCGGGCCCTGCGGTTGACCTGGCGGGCGAGCTCGCCCTTGGACCAGCCGCTGCGTACGAACCACGAGGCGAGCAGCTCGTTCGGGCGCTTGTCGGCGTTCGTTGCGTTTGTCGCACTCGTCCCGCTACCGCCGTTGCCGCTCACTGGAACGCCCCCATCCCTGAGACCACTTGTCACTGAGTGCGCCAAGCCTTATCAGAATGCCGGTAAATACGGCCGCCCGTCCGGCGGTTGCCATCCTTCGAACGGGAACCCGGGTTGCCTCCGGCATACTCACAAGTGCATGCACCCCAGGACTCGTGTACTCAAAGTAATCCTACGATCACGCGTCCAGCCATGGCGATCCCGGAAACGCCACCATTCGCCACCCCTTCGAATGAACTCACGGTCGCCTCCACACGATTGACTTGACAGAGGACGACGGGGAGCGGGCGGACCGATGCACTCAGGGGCGCACGAGGCCGGGCACACCACCCGGAGCGCTTCCGGGCGCCGACATGACCCGGAAGTGGCAGTGGAACCGGCAACGGAGAGTCACAGTTCGCGTTCGTCACGTAACCACCGGCTCGCCGGACCCGTTGGAGGGGGCATGGGCTTCACGATCGGCGGCATTCGGGAGATCCGCTCCGGCTCGCGTCGGCGCGGCCGCTCGTCGGAGTGCACGACCGTCGCCGAATTCACCGGGCTCTGGGGCTGGGACGTCGTCCCCGGGGCGCGTGCCGCGGCGGGTGTCTGCTCGTGCGGGCGCGCCGATTGCGCCGCCCCGGGCGCCCACCCCCTCGACTTCGCGCCGCACGTCCCCGCCGGTGCGACCCTCGACGAAGTCACCAAGACCTGGGGCGAGTTCCCCGGCGCCTCGGTGATGCTGCCGGTCGGCCGGGCGTTCGACGTGATCGAGGTGGCCGAGTCCGCCGGCCGCCGCGCCCTGGTCCGCCTGGAGCGCATGGGCCTCCCCCTGGGCCCGGTGACCGCCGCCCCCGAGGGCCGCGCCCACTTCTTCGTCGCCCCCGGCGCCGCCGCCGAACTCCCCGAGCTCCTCTACCGCATGGGCTGGGACGACCCCGCCTCCCTCGACCTCCACGGCCTCGGCCCCGGCACCCACCTCACGGCTCCGCCGTCCGACCGGGGCGGACTGGGCCCGGCGCGCTGGCTGCGCCCACCCTCACTGGACACCGCTACGAAGCCGCCGGCGGCGCGGTTGCTGCTGGGGACGCTGGCCTACGTGGCGCACCGGTCGCGCGCCTAGACGTACACAGCGAAGCGCCCGCTCCCGACTGCACCTCGGGGCGGGCGCTTCTTCGTCCACGTACGGATTCTTCGTAGGTGCTGTCACTCTCCGATAAGGGCGTCAACGAACGCCTCCGGCTCGAACGGCGCCAGGTCGTCCGCGCCCTCGCCGAGGCCGACCAGCTTGACCGGCACGCCCAGCTCGCGCTGGACCGCGATCACGATGCCGCCCTTGGCCGTGCCGTCCAGCTTGGTGAGGACGATGCCGGTGATGTCGACGACCTCGGCGAAGACGCGGGCCTGCACGAGACCGTTCTGGCCCGTCGTCGCGTCGAGGACGAGCAGGATCTCGTCGAGGGGCGCGTGCTTCTCGACGACGCGCTTGACCTTGCCGAGCTCGTCCATGAGGCCGGTCTTGGTGTGCAGGCGCCCCGCGGTGTCGATGAGCACGACGTCCGCGCCCATCTCCTTGCCCTCCTTGACCGCGTCGAAGGCGACGGAGGCGGGGTCCCCGGCCTCGGGGCCGCGCACGGTGTGGGCGCCGACCCGGTCGCCCCAGGTCTGCAGCTGGTCGGCGGCGGCGGCGCGGAAGGTGTCGGCGGCGCCGAGCACGACACTGCGGCCGTCGGCCACCAGCACGCGGGCGAGCTTGCCGGTGGTGGTGGTCTTGCCGGTGCCGTTGACGCCGACGACCATCACGATGCCGGGCTTGCTGGCCTCGGGCTCGGTCCTGACCGTGCGGTCGAGGTCGGTGCCGACCAGCTTGAGCAGCTCCTCGCGCAGCAGCGTGCGCAGCTCCTGTGGGGTGCGGGTGCCGAGCACCTTCACGCGCTCGCGCAGCCCCTCGACCAGCTCCTGAGTGGGCAGCACGCCCACGTCGGCGGTGAGCAGGGTCTCCTCGATCTCCTCCCAGGTGTCCTCGTCGAGGTGCTCGCGCGAGAGAAGCGTGAGCAGCCCCTTACCGAGCGCGTTCTGCGACCGGGAGAGCCGGGCACGGAGGCGGATGAGCCGCCCGGCGGTCGGCTCGGGGACCTCGATCTCGGGGACTTCTACGGCAGGAGGCTCCTCCACGACGACAGGAGCCGAGCCGTCCGGGAGGTCCACCTCCTCTATCGTCCGGCGCGGTTCGTCGCGCGGCGTCTCGGCCTCGTCGCCGACGTGCGGCTCGGCCGGAGGGGCGGTGATGTCGGGCGCGGCGGGCGGCGGCGGGGGCAGCGGCTTCTTGCGCCGGCTGCCGACGATGAGCCCGCCGAGCGCACCGAGCACGACCACGGCGATGACTACAGCAAGGATGACAATTTCCATAACCCGTCCAGTATGCGTGACCCCTCCCCCGCGGGGCCGTCGTCGGCGCCTCCGAACGGGGGCATCCCCTACCCCTGGTTACCTGACGAGCCGTCAGCTAATCTCCCCCAGCACCGGCACCCCACCCGCTTGGCGAAGGGGGCTCCCATGCCCGTCACGGTCGTACGCTTCAACCTCGTCGAGCCCGGCGCCACCCCCGCCTCGCTCGGCGCCCGCTACCGGTCCGCCCTGGAGATGGCCGCGTACGCCGACTCCCACGGGGTCACCACCGTGCAGACCGAGGAGCACCACGGCGTCGAGAACAACTGGCTGCCCTCCCCCTTCGCGTTCGCGGGAGCGGTCTTCGGCGCGACCCGGCGGATCGCGGTCACCGTCTCGGCGGTGATCGGTCCGCTGCACGACCCGCTGCGGCTGGCCGAGGACATCGCCGTACTGGATCTGCTGAGCGGCGGGCGGCTGGTGACGGTCGCCGGGATCGGATACCGGCCCGAGGAGTACGCGCTGTTCGACGTGGAGTGGAAGCGGCGGGGCCGGCTCCAGGACGAGCTGCTGGAGACGTTGCTGCAGGCCTGGACGGGTGAGCCCTTCGCCTATCGCGGCCGTACGGTACGGGTCACCCCGCGCCCCTGCTCCGACCCGCACCCCCTCCTGCTGGTAGGCGGCTCCTCCAAGGCCGCCGCCCGCCGGGCCGCCCGGCTGGGTCTGCCCTTCTTTCCCAGCGCGCATCTGCCGGAGCTGGAGGCGTACTACAAGGAGCGGCTCGTCGAGTACGGCACCGAGGGCTGGACCATGATGCCCGCCGCCGAGACCCCCCTGCTGCACCTCGCCGAGGACCCGGACCAGGCGTGGGCCGCGTACGGCGAGCACTTCCTGCACGAGGCGCGGACGTACGCCTCCTGGCAGTCCGGCGACATCCGCTCGGCGGTGAGGTCGGCGGCCACCACCGTGGACGAGCTGCGCGCCGAGGGCGTGTACCGGATCCTCACGCCCGACGCGTGTGTGGCGCAGGGCCTGGACAACCTCGTTCTGCATCCGCTGGCGGGCGGGATGCCGGTGGACGAGGGGTGGCGCAGTCTGCGGCTGTTCTGCGAAGACGTACTGCCCCGGCTCGGACCGTGACGGTCGGGTGAGCCGGGGCAGTACGTCCTACGGGTGTCGAGGAGAAGGGCGGCGGGGACTTGGCCCGTCTCCTCGAGTGCGAGGGCCTCTGTACGAGGCTCAGCCCATCTCCTCCAGCGCCTTGCCCTTCGTCTCCTTGACGTACTTGAGAACGAAGGGGATGGAGAGCGCGGCGAAGGCCGTGTAGATCACGTAGGTCACGGAGAGGTTCCAGTCGGCCAGAGACGGGAAGCTCGCGGTGATGGCCCAGTTCGCGATCCACTGTGCGGCTGCGGCCACACCCAGCGCGGCGGCGCGGATCCGGTTCGGGAACATCTCGCCGAGGAAGACCCAGACGACCACACCCCAGGACAGGGCGAAGAAGAGCACGAACACGTGGGCGGCGATCAGCGCGATCCAGCCCTGGGTGGCCGGCAGCTTGCCGTCGACCAGGTCGAAGGAGAACGCCCAGGCCTCCAGTGCGAGGCCGATCACCATGCCGACGGAGCCGATGAGGGCGAGCGGCCTGCGGCCGACGCGGTCCACGAAGATCATGGCGATCACGGTGCCGACGATGTTGATGATCGACGTCGTGAAGGAGTAGAAGAACGAGTCCGTCGGGTCGACGCCGACCGACTGCCACAGAGTGGAGGAGTAGTAGAACGCGACGTTGATGCCGACGAACTGCTGGAAGACCGACAGACCGATGCCGACCCAGACGATCGGCTTGAAGAAGAAGGAGCCGCCGAGCAGGTCCCTGAAGGTGGACTTGTGCTCGCTGGTCATCGCGTGCTCGATCTCGGCGACGCGCGCGTCCAGGTCGATCTCCTTGCCCTCGACCTCTTCGAGGATCTCGCGGGCGCGCTCACGCTTGCCGACGGAGATCAGGAAGCGGGGGGACTCGGGTATCGCGAAGGAGAGCAGGCCGTAGAGGACGGCCGGGATCACCATGACGCCCAGCATGACCTGCCAGGCCTCCAGGCCCATGAGCTTGCCGCGCTGGTCGCCCCCGGCGGCGTTCAGCAGGCCCCAGTTGACCAGCTGGGAGATCGCGATGCCGACGACGATCGCGGCCTGCTGGAAGGAGCCGAGCCGGCCGCGGTAGGCGGGCGGGGCGACCTCGGCGATGTAGGCGGGGCCGATCACGGAGGCCATACCGATGGCGAAACCGCCCACGACGCGCCAGAAGGCGAGGTCGTACAGCGCGAAGGGAAGCGCCGAGCCGACGGCGCTGACCGTGAAGAGGGCGGCGGCGATCTGCATGCACCGGATGCGGCCGATGCGGTCGGCGATGCGGCCGGCCGTCGCCGCGCCGATGGCGCAACCGATCAGGGCGATGGCGATGACCTGCGCCAGGGCCGCCGATCCGACGTCGTAGCGGTCACGGATGGCCTCGACGGCGCCGTTGATCACGGAGCTGTCGTAGCCGAAGAGGAATCCGCCCATCGCGGCCGCCGCCGCGATGAAGATGACGTGCCCGAGATGATCGGGATGAGCCGATGCGGCTCCTGACTTGGGTGCCTGCGCTGTGCTGGTCACGTGTACTCCTCGGGCCACCGGCAACGCTGCCGACGGGGGTTCGACCCTTCGAGGTAGGTGGTACCTGAAGGTAAAAGCAACATGGCCGAGACTATTCCTTCAAGTTTCGAAGTCAAGACCTGCTACATGTGAGCTATACCCCGGGCTGTGACAGTGTTGCGTTCAAGTCTTGAAGAAATGAAGGAGGGTCAGCGGAGCCGCTGGGAGATGACCTTCGACACGCCGTCGCCCTGCATGGAGACGCCGTACAACGCGTCGGCGACCTCCATCGTCCGCTTCTGGTGCGTGATCACGATCAGCTGGGAAGCCTCCTGCAGCTCCTGCATGATCCGGATCAGCCGCTGGAGGTTGGTGTCGTCGAGCGCCGCCTCGACCTCGTCCATGACGTAGAACGGGCTGGGCCGCGCCTTGAAGATCGACACCAGGAGCGCCACGGCGGTCAGCGAGCGCTCACCGCCCGACAGCAGGGACAGCCGCTTGACCTTCTTGCCCGGCGGCCGGGCCTCGACGTCCACACCCGTGGTGAGCATGTTGTCGGGGTCGGTCAGGATCAGCCGCCCGTCGCCGCCCGGGAACAGCCTGCTGAAAACGCCCTCGAACTCGCGGGCGGTGTCCCGGTAGGCCTCGGTGAAGACCTGCTCGACGCGCTCGTCGACCTCCTTGACGACCTGGAGCAGGTCGGTGCGGGTCTTCTTCAGGTCCTCGAGCTGCTCGCTGAGGAACTGATGGCGTTCCTCCAGTGCCGCGAACTCCTCCAGCGCGAGCGGGTTCACCTTGCCGAGCTGCTGATACGCCCGCTCGGCGGACTTCAGCCGCCTCTCCTGCTCGGCCCGGTGGAACTGCCTCGGCTGGTTGCGCGGGTGCTCCGGATCCTCCGGCAGCTCCTCGCCCTCGGCGGGGGGCGAGGGCGGCACCAGCTGGTGGGGGCCGTACTCGGCCACGAGCCCCGCCGGTTCCACACCGAGTTCCTCCAGCGCCTTGGTCTCCAGCTGCTCGATCCGCAGCCGTTTCTCGGCGCCGAGTACCTCGCCCCGGTGGACTGAATCCGTCAACTTGTCGAGCTCCGCCTTCAGGTCACGCCCCGCGCTCCGGGCGGCGGCCAGCTCCTGCTCGCGGCGGGCCTTGGCGGCCTCGGCGGCGGTGCGCTCCTCGTCGGCGCGGGCGAGCGAGACCTCGACGTGCGCGAGCAGTTGCCGGGCACCGGAGGCGACGGCCTCCGCGACGGCCGCCTCGTGTCTGAGGCGGGCCCGCCGCTGCTCGGCACGCGCGCGTGCCTCGCGTTCCGCGCGGGCGGCCCGGTCGAGCGAGTCGGCCCGTCCGGACAGGCCCTTGACTCTTTCCTCGTGCGTACGGACCTGGAGGCGGGCCTCCATCTCGGTCTGCCGGGCGTTGGCCCCGTCGGCGGCGAGCCGGTCCCGTACCGAGGTGTCGGGCTCCTCCTCGACCGGCATCTCCTCGGCCACGGCGAGCCGCTCGGCGAGTTCCTCGACGTCCTGGAGCGCCTTGTCCAGCGCCTCCTGCGCCCGCGCGGCGGCGGCAACCGACCGCTCCGCCTCACCGGCGGCCCCGCGCGCCTGCCCGGACAGCCGCCCCAACTGCTGGGCCACGGCCGACTTCTCCCGGTCGGCGGCCCGGCGCCGCTCCCCCAGCTCCTCGACCCGGGCCGCGAACTCCTTGCGCTGCTCACCCGCCACGCGCTGCGCCTCGGTGAGCTCCTCACACCGCACGGCCAGCTCCTCGAGCTCGGCGGCGGCCTCGTCCACGGACGCCTGCACCTCGAGCAGACTGGGCGCGCCGGCGGACCCACCCTGCGCGAAGTGCGCGCCCAGCAGGTCGCCCTCGGCGGTGACGGCCGTGAGGTCGGGCCGCGCGTAGACGAGATCCTCGGCGTCCTCCAGCGTGCCGACGACGACGATCCCGCGCAGGAGCCGGCGTACGGCGGGCATCAGGTCGGAGGGGCCGCGGACCAGGTCGGCGGCGAAGGGAGGGCCGTCGGAGCGCGAGCGTCCGGACGAGGTACCAGGGTGCGGGCCGCCGGCCGCGTTGTCGGGGCCCGGGCCGGCGTGGGCGCCGGAGGAGGCGGAAGCGGTCGTGGGGTTTGCCTCGGCCTCGGCGGTGCCGCTCGTGACGGTCGCCACCGAGGGCACGTCCACGCCACTTCCGTTCGCGGGCCCGCCGGCGTCCGTGGATGCGTCAGGCGCCTGTGCGCCATTCCCGGCCGTCGCCGCAGTCGTCGCGGGCCCCGTCTCCGCACCCACCCGCTCGGCCCCGGCATTCGTGGCTGCCGGCACCGAGTGTGCCCGTGCGCCGCCTTCGGCTCTCGCGCCCGTGTCCTCGGGCGCTCCCGCCAGCAGCAGGGCCGCCCGGCCCGCGTCCTGTTTGCGCAGCAGCCGGATCGCGTCGGCGGCCGAGGACGGGGTGGTCACCGCGATGGCGTCCGCGGCGGCGCCGAAGGCGGCGGCCAGGGCGACCTCGTGGCCCGGGGTCACGGTCAGCAGCTCGGCGGCCGGGCCGAGCAGGCCGGTGAGGCGGTCCTTCGCGCCGAGCAGCACGCCCGTGCCGTCCTTGCGGCGCAGGCCGAGCGCCAGCGTCTCGTGCCGGGCCTGGGTCGCGGCCCGTCTGCGCTCGGCAGCCGTGGCGGCCTCGCGGGCCGCGGTGAGCGCGGCCTCCGCCTCGGAGAGCCGCTCCTTCGCCGTCTCGTGCTGCTCGGCGAGTTCCGCGTCGTCGGCGTCGAGGCCGTCGACCTCGGCCTTCAGGATTTCGTACTCCTCCTGGGCCCGGAGGGCACGCTCCTGCGCCTCGTCCCTCGCGGCGGCCAGGCGGTCGATCTCGGCCTGGGCGGAGGCGGCACGCGAACGGGCCGCGTTGACCTGCCCGTTCAGGCGGGCCAGGCCCTCGCGACGGTCGGCGATCGCACGGGCCACGTCCTTCAGACGCCGTTCCTCGTGAGCCAGTCCGCGTTCCAGCTCGGCGCGGTGCGCGACCGTGTCCTCCAGGGCGTGCTCGGCCGCCTCCAGCGCCGCTTCGAGCTCGGCCTCCTGCTCCCGGATCCGGGCGGCCTCGCGCTCCATGTCCTCGGGGTCACGGCCGCGCCGTTCCTCAGGAGGCGCGGAGGTCGCGCTCTTCACGCGCGCGTCGGCCAGCGAGATCGTGCCGCGTACCCGCTCGGCGAGCTGGGAGAGCTCGTACCAGCTCTGCTGTGCGCGCTGGAGGCGCGGGGTGAGCTGCCGTACCTCGTCCTCCAGGAGCGCCTCCCGCTGGAGCGCCTTCTTCAGCTCCAGCTCGGCGGCTTCCTTGCGCTCCTTGAGGGCGGCCTCGTCCGCGACTTCGGCCTGCAACGCCTCGCGCAGCCGTACGAGATCGTCGGCGAGGAGCCTGAGCCGGGCATCGCGCAGATCGGCCTGGATCACGGCGGCCCGGCGGGCGACCGCGGCCTGACGCCCCAGGGGCTTCAACTGCCGGCGCAGCTCGTCGGTCAGGTCCTGCACGCGCGCGAGGTTGGCCTGCATCGCGTCCAGCTTCCGCAGCGCCTTCTCCTTGCGCTTGCGGTGCTTGAGGACGCCGGCCGCCTCTTCGATGAAGGCGCGACGGCCCATGGGGTCGGCGTGCAGGACGGAGTCGAGCTGGCCCTGGCCGACGATGACGTGCATCTCGCGGCCGATGCCGGAGTCGGACAGGAGTTCCTGGATGTCGAGGAGACGGCAGGTGTCGCCGTTGATCTGGTACTCGCTGCCGCCGTTGCGGAACATGATCCGCGTGATGGTGACCTCGGCGTACTCGATGGGCAGTGCGCCATCGGAGTTGTCGATGGTCAGCGAAACCTCGGCACGGCCAAGTGGCGGACGGCCGGTCGTGCCGGCGAAGATGACGTCCTCCATCTTGCCGCCGCGCAGCGACTTGGCGCCCTGCTCCCCCATGACCCAGCTGAGCGCGTCCACGACGTTGGACTTGCCCGAGCCGTTCGGTCCGACGACACACGTGATGCCCGGTTCGAACCGGAGCGTGGTCGCCGAGGCGAACGACTTGAAGCCACGGAGGGTCAGGGCCTTGAGGTGCACGCCGCCGGACTCTACCTTCCGGTTGGTGTCTCACTCCATGAACCCACGGTTTCACCCATGAACGCGCAGGGCAGACCAGACGTTGAAGAGGGTGAAAGGATGTGCGGGGAAAGAAAGAAGGGACGCCGAAGCGTCCCTTGCAAATCTGACAACTTAGCGGTTGATACAGGCTGCCCAACCACTGCGTGAGCTGTCGTGTAGCGATGCAGTGATCAGGTGAGCGCAGGCTCCGCCTGGTGTGCGTCGATGCTCTCCATGATCCTGTCGTGAGAAGCGGCAGCCGCGAGCGCGTCGTTCTCCTCCTGGATCCGAACGAGCTCGGATTCCAGGTCTTGGACGCGCTGCTGAAGCCGTCGCATCTCGGCGAGGAGTCGAGGGTCGGAGCCGCCGACGTAACCGAGAAGCGCCTTTGCCATGATGGATGGTCCTCCACACTGAGTGACCGACCGAAGCGGTGTGGGTCGTGAGGGATTCGCACCCGCGGTGCTTGACACTTTTGAGTTCTTGCTGCCGTTCTTCCATGCCAAACAGCTAAGGTGCGCGGGGTGCTTTCAGCGTCTCACCAAAAAGTTTGACGGTCAACACGATCACGCCCCGTATTGGTGGGCAACCCGCTGCCGCGCGGCCGAGAACGGCGACGCTGCGGCTCCTTCGGGACCCTCGAGGGGTGACGATCATCCTTACGTGCGGAGCCTGCCACGGTCGGCGTTTCTTGGCAACCACCAGGCTCTTTCTGCTTCTGGCAGCTGCCGGTGGCATGTCCCTCCACTTCCGCCTGGGCTGTTTTACGGAATCGGGTCAGCGGATGGCGAAGCCGTCGTAGCCCCCGCGAGGTGTGTCCCAGATCTCGGTGACGCCGTCCACGCGGCCGGGCGTGTCGTCACCCTGGAGCCAATCGAGGAGTCCCTGGCACCCGGCTCGGGGCCCTTCGGCTACCACCTGGACCCGCCCGTCGCCCAAATTGAGAGCAAAACCACTCAGGCCGCCGATCTCCAGGGCCTTGGCCCGCGTGAACCAGCGGAAACCCACACCTTGGACCCGTCCACGCACCCAGGCGACCAGTCGCACATCCTCGCTCATGAGTGCAACCTAACGGGCCAATGTCTCTCGGGACACTTCCTCCCCTGGCGCCATGCGGTACCGTCCCCACCCAATGAATCTCATACGAAACTCACTCGATCGTGTGGGTTTCGTGAGCTTGGTTGACCGGGGGGACGCGTCGACCGCCAGGACGAGGAAGGCAAGGACATGGGACGCCACCGACGCTCCGCCGCCGGCCGCGCCGCCACGGGCCGCGCCACGGGGTTGACAGAGACGTATGACCCGTACACGGGGAGTTACTCACACCACGACTCGTACGGGGACCACCCCACGACAGGCACCGCCCCCTATCTGAACCCCGAGGCGCACACCGAGGCCAACGCGAGAAGCGACGCCTACCTCTTCGCGACGGAGGAGGACTACGCCGCCTACCGGGGCGAGGGCTTCACGCCCGGCAACGGTCCTCGGCGTGGCTCGCACCGCCGGAGGAAGAGGACCGTGACGCCGGTGAAGACCGGTCTGCTCGGCGTCTCCGCGGCGGTCGCCCTCGGTACGGTCGCGGTCGCCACGGGTGCGGTGCCCGGCCTCCAGAACTACAAGCTCGGCGGGGGCAACAGCAGCGGCGACGGCAGCGTGCAGGCCGTGGACTCGCCGACCAACAGCCCGGCCGAGCAGGGCGGCACGTCCGGCAGCGCCGAGAGCCGTGACGAGGGCGCGACCAGCCGCGACGCCGACCGCTCCGCCTCACCCTCGCCCTCCCCCTCGACGTCGTCGGCCACGCCGACCGAGACACCGTCGAAGAAGCCGAAGGCCACCCCCAGCAAGAAGCCGAGGGCGACTCCTCCCCAGGCGGCCACCAAGGCGCCGAAGGAGACCAGCGCCCCCGTGACGGTGTCCGCGGAGACCGCCGCCGCGACGGAGGTGCTGAAACTCGTCAACGAGGAGCGGGCGAAGGTGGGCTGCAGCGCGGTCGCCGCGAACAGCGCCCTGGCCGACCTCGCCCAGGCCTTCAGCGAGGACATGGCCGAGCGCGGGTTCTTCGACCACACCGACCCCGGCGGCCTGAGCCCCTGGGACCGGGCCGCGAAGGCCGGCATAACCGACCTCGGCGGCGAGAACATAGCCCGGGGTCAGGCCGACGCGGCCGCGGTGATGGAGGCGTGGATGAACAGCCCCGGCCACAAGGCCAACATCCTGAACTGCGACTTCAAGACGCTGGGAGTAGGCGTGCACCTCGGGTCGGGCGGCCCTTGGTGGACTCAGGACTTCGGGTACTAGACCCGGCGGCTCCGGCAGGGTGCACTAACTCGTAGTTAGTGCAACCTGTCGGTTAGCGCTGCGGTCGAGTACGCTTGAGGTATGGACACCACGCAGGAGCGCACGGAGGCGCAGGACCTCCCGTACAACGTGTTCGCCAAGGCCTGCCCCTCGCGCGGCACCCTGGAGCACGTCACGGGACGCTGGGGCGCGCTCACCCTCGGCGCCCTGCACGAGGGCTCGCTGCGCTTCAACGAGCTGCGCCGCCGCGTGGACGGCGTGAGCGAGAAGATGCTCTCCCAGACGCTGCACGCCCTGGAGCGCGACGGCCTGGTCCACCGCGAGGCCCAGCCCACCAACCCGCCCCGCGTGGACTACGAACTGACTCCGCTCGGCCGCGAGATCGCCGCACGGCTGACCGGCCTCATCGAGTTCGTGGAGGGGCGGATGGACGACGTACTCACGGCACGCGAGCGTTACGACGCGACGCGCGGCGCCCGCTGACACCTCGGGCAGAAATAGCTGGACCGGTTCATCCAGGGGCGCCGGCGCATCGGTGTGGCGCACCGCCTGCAGGGCAGACCCTCACGTCCGTACGCGTCCAGGGAGCGGTCGAAGTAGCCCGACTCCCCGTTGACGTTGACGTAGAGGCTGTCGAAGCTCGTGCCGCCGACCGCGAGGGCCGCGTTCATCACGTCCCGGACGTGACCCAGGAGTTCGGCGCTGCGCGGCCGCGTGAAGCCGGTCGTCGGACGCTCGTAGTGGATGCGGGCGCGCCAGAGGGCCTCGTCCGCGTAGATGTTGCCGACGCCGCTGATCAACGACTGGTCGAGCAGGGCGCGTTTGATGGTGCTGCGTTTGCGGCGCAGGGCCTGGTGGAAGGCTTCGTCGTCGAACTGCGGGTCCAGGGGGTCGCGGGCGATGTGCGCGATGACGTCGGGCAGGCCGTCCGGGGTGGTGTCGTGCAACGACAGACCGCCGAAGGTGCGTTGGTCGACGAAGCGGAGTTCCGTGTCGACCTCGTCCGCGAACCGGACCCGGATCCTGAGGTGCTTCTCGTCGGGCGCCGCGTGCGGCTGGACCAGGAGTTGTCCGCTCATGCCGAGATGTGCCAGGACCGCCTGGTCGGTGTCCTCCAGCGGCAGCCACAGGTACTTGCCCCGGCGGCTGGGCACGCCGATGCGGTGGCCCTTGAGACCGTGGGCGAAGTCGTCGGCGCCGGCCGGATGACGGCGTACCGCACGCGGGTGCAGCACCTCGGCCTCGGCGACCGTCCGGTGGGCGACCCACCGCTCCAGACCGCGCCGTACGACCTCGACCTCGGGCAACTCGGGCATGGGGTTCCCCCGTCACATCCGGTGTATGAGTCGAGCGCCCGCCCCGGGGAAGGACCCAGGGGCGGGCGCTCGGTCGCGCTTGTTCGGTCAGGCGGGGACGGACGACGGACCTTCGCCGTCCTCGGCGGCCCGCTCGGCCGCCTCCTTGGCTCGCTCGTCCGCGGCGGCCCGAATGGCCCGCCAGGCGGACTCGGCGGCCTGCTGCTCCGCCTCCTTCTTGCTGCGGCCGGTGCCGGTGCCGTACGAGACGCCTCCGACGCGGGCGGCAGCAGTGAAGGTCTTCTCGTGGTCGGGACCGGTCTCCGTGACCAGGTACTCGGGCACGCCGAGTCCTTCGGTCGCGGTGAGCTCCTGGAGACTGGTCTTCCAGTCCAGGCCGGCTCCGAGATTCGAGGACTTCTCGATCAACGGGTCGAACAGGCGGTGCACCAGCTCCGCCGCCGAGTCCAGGCCCTGGTCGAGATAGACCGCGCCGATCACCGCTTCCAGGGTGTCGGCGAGGATGGACGCCTTGTCCCGGCCGCCCGTGCCCTCTTCACCACGGCCGAGCCGGATGAAGGAGCCCAGGTCGAGCCCACGGCTGACCTCCGCCAACGCACGCGAGTTGACCACCGCGGCCCGCAACTTGGCCAGCTGGCCTTCGGGCAGGTCGGGGTGGGTGCGATACAGCGTGTCCGTGACCACGAGGCCGAGTACGGAGTCCCCGAGGAACTCCAGGCGCTCGTTGGTGGGCAGACCGCCGTTCTCGTACGCGTACGAACGGTGGGTCAGTGCACGCACCAGAAGGGCGGACTCGAGTGTGTACCCGAGCCGCCCTTCCAACAGCGTGTGGGACGAGGCCGTGTTGTCCGCCGGGATACTCCCGCTCACGCGGGGAGCGGTCTTCTTTGGCGTGGACACTGTGCCTCTCACCAGCCGCTCAGACCTCGAGGACCTGGCGCTTGTTGTAAGTGCCGCAAGACGGGCACGCAATGTGCTGCAGCTTGGGCTCGTGGCAGCGCTCACACGCAACCAGGGTGGGGACCGCAGCCTTCCACTGCGACCGGCGGTGGCGCGTGTTGCTGCGCGACATCTTCCGCTTCGGAACAGCCACGGCTACTTCTCCTGCTTCTCGTCGACGCCCGCTTCGGCGCCGCTCATGTCGTCCTTCTCGCCGTCTCCGAGTGAATCGGCGAGTCCCTGCAGTGCCGCCCAACGAATGTCGACGGCGTCATGGTGGTGGTCCGGGTCGTCCGTGAGCCGTGCTCCGCACTCGGAGCACAGGCCCAGACAGTCTTCCTGGCACACCGGCTGCATCGGCAGTGAGAGCACCACCGCATCCCGCAGCACGGGTTCGAGGTCGAACAGGCCGTCCTCGATGAAGAGCATGTCCTCGTCCTGTACGGACCCCTCGGCGTCGTCGGCCGGCTCCGCTTTCACGCGGCCCCGGTCGTCGGCGTCATGGTACGAGAACATCTCCTGGAAGTCCGCTTCGAGCAGCAGCTCGAGCGGCTCCAGACACCTTACGCACTCCCCCTTGGCCCGTGCACGGGCGGTGCCTGTGACAAGCACCCCTTCCATGACCGACTCAAGGCGGAGATCAAGCTTCACCGGGGCGCCTTCCGGCACTCCGATGACCTCCTGGATCCCGAGATCCTTGGGGGCGTCGATCTCGCGGGTCAGGCGCTGCAGCGCGCCAGGACGCCGCCCCAGCTCGTGTGTGTCGAACACGAGAGGGTTGCGGTGGTCGAGGCGGGCGTTCAGAGCCATTCCTGCTTTCGATCTTCTGAGCTCGTGGGGCGCTGCCCTTCGGTGTTCCCGGGCAGCGTTGATCGCGGACGTACACGCGACCGAAGAGCCAGGATACTGGACCTTTCGCTCACGGCCCAATCCGCTGTGCGCTCCTGGCCACCGCCCCTTTCCGAAGAGGCTGATCAGCCGTTTCCGCGCCCCTGTTCATAGGCCCGCAGCTGCTCCGCGCTGATCATGCCGGTGTCGAAGAGACTGGTCTCGTCCAGGGCGGGCATCTGCTGCTGCCCGGCGTAGCCCTGCTGGGCCTGCTGGGCCTGCTGGGGGTCGTAGGTGCCCTGCTGAGCGTCGTAGCCCTGGTAGGCGTACGGATCCTGCTGGTAGCCGTACTGATCCTGCTGGCCGCCGTACTGCTGCTGGTAGCCGCCGTAGGGGTCGGCGGCCGGCTGCTGCTGATAGCCGTAGGCCGGCTGCACGGTCTGGTCGTACGGCTGCTGGGCCGGTTGCTCGGCGTGAGCGGCCTGGGCTGCCGAGGTGTTCGCCTCCGTGTGGGCGACGAGGTCGGCCAGGTAGTCGGCGTCGCTGGAGTGCTGGAGGGTGGAGAGGTCGTCGGCGAGAGCCCCGAGGTCGTCCGAGGCGATCCGGCCGTGCAGCTTCTGGCGGCCGCGGCCGACGGCCTCCAGGGTCTTGGCCAGGACCGCCTCGAAGGCGCCGAGCTTGACGTCGACGTACTCGTCGGCCGTGCGGCGCAGGGTCTCGGGGTCGTGGCTGCGCTCGGGGGCGTCCTCGTCCTCGTAGCCCTGCTCGTCGATGCCGGGTCCGGTGCCGAGGAGCTTCTCGCGGCCACGGCCCACCGAGCCGAGGGTCTTGGTGAGGACGACCTCGAAGTTGGCGAGCTTGGAGTCGACGTAGTCGTCGGCCTCCGCGCGCACGTCCTCGGCCTCCTTGCGGGCCTCGGCGAGGATGCGGTCGGCCTCGGCCTGGGAGCGGCGGGCGACCTCCGTGTCGGAGATCAGCGAGCCGCGCTCGGCGTGCGCCTGACCGATGATCCGCTCGGCCTCCTGACGGGCCTGCTCGACCATCTGCTCACGGTCGCCGATCAGCTCCTGGGCCTGGGCGAGGGAGCCGGGCAGGGCCTGGCGCAGCTCTTCGAGCATCGAGAGCAGTTCGGCGCGGTTGACCACGCACGAGGCCGACATGGGCATCGACCGGGCACCGGAGACCGAGGCCACGATCTCGTCGAGCTTCTTCTGCACGTCCACCTGTGCTCGCCACTCTCTACAGCTGTGTTGGAGACGGACGGGACGACTGTAGCCCCATCAGTCCTTGCGCAGGCGCTCGTTGAGGGCCTCGAGGACGATGGGCGGCACCAGGTGGGAGACGTCTCCGCCCCAGGTCGCGACCTCCTTGACGAGCGAGGAGGAGAGGAAGCTGTACGTCGGGTTGGTCGGCACGAAGAGCGTCTCCACACCCGAGAGACCGATGTTCATCTGGGCCATCTGCAGCTCGTAGTCGAAGTCGCTCACCGCACGCAGGCCCTTGACGATGGCGGGGATGTCGCGCTGCTTGCAGTAGTCGACGAGGAGGCCGTGGAAGGCCTCGATACGGACGTTCTCGTACTCGGCGGTGACCTGGCGGATCAGGTCGATCCGCTCGTCGACCTCGAACAGGCCCTTCTTGGACTTGTTGATCATGACCGCGACATAGACCTCGTCGTACAGACGGGAGGCGCGGGAAATGATGTCGAGATGTCCGTTGGTGATCGGGTCGAACGACCCGGGACAGACGGCGCGGCGCACTTGAGATCCCTCGCTCTCCGGTCCGGTCATCGTGCGTCTTCGCACGTAGAGGCGGCGCGACCGTACCAAAACGTTCCCTCGCCGTAACGACGGGCCCGGATCGCGTCGAAGCCGTCCGGCCACCTGAATTCGCCGCCTCTGGTGCTGCGCTCCACGGTGACGAGGGCATCGTCCGTGAGCCAGCCCTGCGTACGGAGTGTGAGCAGAATCTCCCGAAGATCGTCGTCCGTGACGGCGTACGGCGGGTCCAGGAAGACGAGGTCGTACGGCTGCGCGGGCGGCGTCTGGATCACCTGCCGGGCCTTGCCCGCCCTGACCTCGGCGCCGGGCAGACCCAGGCTCTTCACGTTCTCCCGGACGATGCGAGCGGCCCGGGCGTCGGCCTCGACGAGCAGGGTGTGGCCGGCACCGCGCGACAGCGCCTCCAGGCCGACGGCGCCCGAACCGGCGTACAGGTCGAGGACCCGCTCGCCGTCCAGCTGGCCGCCGAGCAGGGACTGCCAGGTGGAGAAGAGGCCCTCGCGTGCACGGCCGGAGGTGGGGCGGGTGCCGGTTCCCGGTGGGACGGACAGGCGACGTCCGCCGGCTGCGCCGGCGATCACGCGGGTCATCTGGGGTCCTTGTTCGAGGGGCGGTTACAGGTCCAGTTTGGCAGGCGGAGGTGGGGGGTGCGGGGTGTGGTGCGGGGTGTCATGAGCGGCTGCGGGTCCGCGGTGGTGGCCAGCGCGGTTCCCCGCGACCCTGAAGGCCGGCTGTCCTCTAGCCCTTTTCCAGGTACTGCTCCCTTTCCTCGTCCAGGAGGGCGTCCAGAGCCGTGCGCAGGCCCGGCAGACGCTCCAGGTCCGGATCGGCCGCCACCACCGCCGCGGCCTCCTCCCGCGCCTCCGCGATGATCTCCTCGTCCTCGATGACCGCGAGCATCCGCAGGCTGGTGCGGGCTCCGGACTGGGCCTGGCCGAGGACATCGCCCTCGCGGCGCTGTTCGAGGTCGATGCGGGAGAGCTCGAAGCCGTCGAGGGTGGAGGCCACGGCGTTCAGTCGCTGGCGGGCCGCGCTCGCCTCCGGCATCTCGCTGACCAGGAGGCACAGGCCGGCCGCCGAGCCACGGCCGACGCGGCCGCGCAGCTGGTGCAGCTGGGAGACGCCGAAGCGGTCGGCGTCCATGATCACCATGGCGGTGGCGTTGGGCACGTTGACGCCGACCTCGATGACCGTGGTGGCGACCAGGACGTCGGTCTCCCCGGCGGCGAAGCGGCGCATGACCGCGTCCTTGTCGTCGGGGTGCATACGGCCGTGCAGGACCTCGACCTTGAGGCCGCTGAGAGGCCCCTTGGCGAGCTGGTCGGCCACGTCGAGGACGGCGAGCGGCGGGCGCTTCTCGGCCTCGTCCTCGGGGGACTTCTTCTTGCCGGACTTCTTGGGGTCGTCCTCCTCATCGCCGATGCGGGGGCAGACGACGTACGCCTGGTGGCCGTTCTCCACCTCCTCGCGCACTCGCTCCCAGGCCCGCGCCAGGAAGTGCGGCTTGTCGGCGGCCGGCACGACATGGCTGGCGATCGGCGAGCGGCCGGCCGGGAGCTGGTCGAGGACGGAGGTCTCCAGGTCGCCGAAGACGGTCATGGCGACCGTGCGCGGAATGGGCGTGGCGGTCATGACGAGGAGGTGGGGCGGCTGCTTGCCCTTGCCGCGCAGGGCGTCGCGCTGCTCGACACCGAACCGGTGCTGTTCGTCCACCACGACCAGCCCGAGATCGTGGAACTGCACCTTGTCCTCGATCAACGCGTGCGTGCCGATCACGATCCCGGCCTCGCCGGTGACGAGATCGAGCAGTGCCTGGCGGCGGCCGGCCGCGCCCATGGACCCGGTGAGCAGCACCACCTTGGTGGCCTGCTCGGCTCCGCCGAGCATCCCGCCCTCGGCCAGCTCCCCCATCATCTCGACGACCGACCGGTGGTGCTGCTGGGCGAGCACTTCGGTGGGCGCGAGCATCGCGGCCTGGCCGCCCGCGTCGACCACGGCGAGCATGGCGCGCAGGGCCACCATCGTTTTACCCGACCCCACCTCGCCCTGGAGCAGCCGGTGCATCGGATGGTCCGTCGCCAGGTCGTCGAAGATCTCCCGGGAGACCTTCTGCTGGCCGTCGGTGAGGGTGAAGGGAAGACGGGCGTCGAAGGCGGTGAGCAGGCCGTCGGGAGCGGGTTTGCGGGGGACCGCGGGGAGTTGGGCGTCGGCATGGCGGCGGCGGGCGAGGGCGACCTGGAGGACGAAGGCCTCGTCCCACTTGAGGCGGGAGCGGGCGTCGTCGATGTCCGCCTTGGTGTGCGGGCGGTGGATCTTGAGGAGGGCCTCGGGGAGGGAGACCAGGCCGCGGCCCTCGCGGAGGGAGTCCGGGAGCGGGTCGAGGGCTTCCTGGGCGCTCGGCAGGACGGTCTGGACCGCCTTGCCGATCTTCCAGGACTCCAGCTTGGCGGTGGCGGGGTAGAGCGGGATGAGGGCGCCCGCCCACGTGTCTACGGCTTCCTCACTTTCCCCCCGGAGCAATTCGTAGGCCGGGTGGGCCAGTTGAAGGCGGCGGTTGAAGACGGAGACCTTGCCCGCGAACAGCGCGCGGGTGCCCGGCAGGAGTTCCTTGTGGGGCTTGTGAACGCCATTGCCGAAGAAGACCAGTTGGAGTCGGCCGCTGCCGTCCGTGATGGTCACTTCCAGGCGCTGGCCCTTGCCGCGCGGAGCCTTGGCCGAGGCGAAGCTGTGCAGGCGGGCGTCGGCGACCTGGGCGACCACCGTGACGTGCTCGTCCATGGGGAGGTCGGCGAGGTGGGTGAGCTGGCCCCGCTCCTCGTATCTGCGCGGGTAGTGGTGCAGAAGGTCGCCGACGGTGTGCAGGCCGAGATGCTCGGCCATCACCTTCGCGGTGGCTGGGCCGAGCACTGCCTTCAATGGTTGTTCTAGTGGTTCTTCCAGTGCGGGCACGAGATCCATTGCACACCACTGCACTGACAACGCCGTATAAGTCTCGGGAAACCCCTGGTCAGACGGCTGGTTGGGGCCCTAGGATGGCGCGCCTCCGGCCATCCCCGCGGTCACCGCCTCACCGGGACCGCCCGACCCCGCGCCGTCGCCCCTCCCCCCACCGGCGCTGCGACGATGGACTCCCAGACCTCACAGCCCTCCCCGGCATCCCCGTCACCCCAGTCACCTCATACCTTCCAGGTCGACCTGCGCGGTCTGGTGGACCTGCTCTCCCACCACCTCTACTCCAGCCCCAAGGTCTATCTGCGCGAGCTGCTGCAGAACGCGGTGGACGCGATCACCGCCCGGCGGGCCGAGCAGCCGGACGCCCCTGCCCGGGTGAGGCTGTACGCCGAGGGCGGGTCCCTGCGTGTCGAGGACTCCGGGGTCGGGCTCACCGAGGCGGACGTGCACGCCCTGCTCGCCACCATCGGGCGCAGCTCCAAGCGGGCGGACGGGCTCCAGGAGGCCCGCTCCGACTTCCTCGGGCAGTTCGGCATCGGGCTGCTCGCCTGTTTCGTGGTCGCCGAGCGGATCCGGGTGGTCAGTCGCAGCGCGCGTACGCCGCAGGCCCCGCCCGTGGAGTGGACGGCGAGCGACGACGGTTCGTACACCGTGCGGACGCTGCCGGACGAGGCCCGTCCGGAACCGGGCACCACCGTGCACCTGGTGGCGCGGGCGGGCGCCGGGGAGTGGCTGGCCGAGGAGCGGGTCCTCGCGCTGGCGCGGGACTTCGGCTCGCTGCTGCCGTACGACGTGCGGGTGGGCGACGAGGCGGTCACCGACCTGCCGGCGCCGTGGGACCGGACGTACCCGAGCCCCGCCACCCGGCGGGTGGCCCTGGCGCGGCACTGCTACGACCTGTTCGGGTTCACCCCGCTGGACTCGATCGCGCTGGACGTGCCGCTCGCCGGGATCCGCGGGGTGGCGTACGTCCTGCCGTCGGCGGTGAGTCCGGCCCAGCGGGCGAGTCACCGCGTGCACCTGAAGGGCATGCTGCTGACCGAGCGGGGCGAACAGCTGCTGCCGGACTGGGCGTTCTTCGTGCGCTGCGTCCTGGACACGGACAGCCTGCGTCCCACGGCCTCGCGCGAGTCGCTGTACGAGGACGAGACGCTGGCGGCCGTGCGGGAGGCGCTGGGCGAAAGGATCCGGTCCTGGCTGACGGGCCTGGCGGCCGGTGATCCGGAGCGGCTGGCGGCCTTCCTGGCCGTGCACCACCTGGGCGTGAAGTCGCTGGCGCGGCACGACCGGGAGATGCTGCGCACCATGCTCCCGTGGCTGCCCTTCGAGACGACCGACGGGCGGCTGTCCCTGGAGGAGTTCGCGCAGCGCCACCCGGTGGTGCACTTCACGCGGAGCGTCGAGGAGTACCGGCAGGTCGCGCCGATCGCGTCCGCGCAGGGCGTCGGAGTGATCAACGGCGGCTACACCTACGACAGCGAGCTGATCGAGGCGCTGCCCTCGGTGCGGCCGGGGACGGTCGTCGCGGAGCTGGACGCCGACACCGTGACCGCCCATCTGGACGCGGTCGATCCGGTCGAGGAGCTGGCCCTGGCGGGCTTCCTGGCGGCCGCGCGGGCGAAACTCGACCCCTTGGGCTGTGACGTCGTCCTGCGGGCCTTCCATCCGCTCTCCGTGCCCGCGCTGCACCTGGACGACCGGGCGGCGCGGCATGAGCAGGCCCGGGCGGAGGCCGCGGAGCAGGCCGACGACCTGTGGGCGGGCATCCTCGGCTCGCTGCGGGGCAGCGCCCCGCGCGCGCGGCTGGTGCTCAACCACCTCAACCCGCTGATCCGGCGGATCAGCTCGCTCGGCGACCCGGAGCTGATCGGCACCGCCACGGAGTCGCTGTACGGGCAGGCGCTGCTGATGGCGCAGCGGCCGCTCAGGCCCGCGGACTCGGCGCTGCTGAACCGGGCGTTCATCGGCCTCCTGGAATGGGCCACCCACGGCGAGGACGGTCACTGATGAGTGAGATCACGGACTTCGAGGAGCTGCGCCGGGCGATGGCGGAGAACTCCGAGCAGCCGGAGGGGCCGGCCCGCAACGCGCGCGCGGAGCGGCTGCTCGCCGAGGCGGAGAAGCTGAACGTCCCGCTCGCGGTGATCGAGGCGCTCGGGCACCAGCTGAAGGTCTACAACTACAGCTCCGAGAAGGCCAAGATGTTCGTCCCCTTCGCGCGGCTGCTGCGCATGTGGGACCAGCGGCCCGAGGACTTCGACGAGTACGAGACGCACTCCCTGCACTGGGTCTTCAAGTGGATGTCGTCCGGCATGCTCGACCAGCCGCACATCCCGCTCGCCTCCGTCGAGAAGTGGCTCGGCGAGATGGAGCACCGCTACCGGCTGGCCGGGCACAGCGAACGGGCCGTGCGTGGCGCCGAGTTCAGCGTGGCAGCGCACATCGGGGACGTGCCGCGGGCCGAGCGCGCGTACGCCGCATGGCTGGCCGCCGACCGGGACGCCATGGCCGACTGCCACGCCTGCGAGCTGCACGGGCAGGGCTGGTGGCAGGCGGAGCGCGGGCGGGACGCAGAGGCGCTGGAACTGTGGGCGCCTGTACTAGAGGGCGAGTACACGTGCGCCCACGAGCCGCACACGGTGCTCGCGTCGTCCCTGGTGCCCCTGCTGCGGCTCGGCCGCGTGGACGAGGCACGGGCCAACCATCTGCGGGGCTTCCGGCTCGTGCGGGCCATGGAGAGCATGCGCGGCGCCTACGCGGACCACGTCGAGTTCTGCGCGCTGTCCGGCAACGAGGCGCGGGGGCTGGAACTGCTCGCGGAGCGGTCGGCTTACTTCACGGACGACGGGCATCCGCGCAGCAAGCTGGACTTCATGGCCGTGGTGGCCCTCCTCATGGACCGGCTGACCGAGTTGGGGCTCGGCGGCCAGCGGGTGCCCGGACCGGCCGACCGGGCGTGGAGCGCGCGCGAACTCGCCGCCCACGCGCGCGGGGAGGCCCTCGCGCTGGCCGGCCGTTTCGACGAGCGCAACGGCACGCGGCACGTCAGCGAGCGGGCACGTGCGCGTATGGCGCAGCGGCCGCTGGTGGAGCGTCTGCCGCTGGGGGTGCGGTCGGCGCGGACGGCGTCTTCGCCTCCCGTTCCGGCGCCGGTGGCCGTCGCCCCCGACGAGCCCGATCTGGCGGTGCTGCTCGCCGAGGCTCGGCGGCTGTCGGACACCCTGCAGCCGAACGCCGTCGAGGCGTGGGCGGCCGTCGCACGGGCCGCGCGGGGCGTCGAGCTGGCCGCCCGCGACCGGGCGGAGATCGCCGACCACGAGGCGATGGACCGGGGCCCCGAGGGCGTCGGCCTCTTCGAGCACGCCGCCGTGCTGTACGCCGAGGCGGGCGACCCCGGAGAGGCCCTGGCCGCACGCACGCGTGCTGCGTACGTGCGTGCCCTCGCGGGCCACGTGGACGAGGCACTGACGGCGGTCGCCGAGCACTACGACGAGATCCTCGCGCTGTACGCCGAGGACGGTACGGGGGTACGGCAGACGGCGTCGGTGCTGATGGGGCGGGCGCGGATCCTGATGCGACGGGTGCAGGAGGTCGTCGAGGTCCTCGGCAACGACGAGGACCCGGCCGGTGAGACGGCTGGGACGCGGGAGGCCGGGGCACCGAGTGACGGCTCCCGGCGCGAGGTGGTCCCGAGTGACGGCCCTCCGGCGACGCCGGACGGCAGCCCTGGGGACACCGATCCAGGCCCCGCCGACGACCACCGAGGCGCACTTTCGGACCGCGGCCCCACGAACACCGTCTCCGGCCCGGCCGACGGCCACCACGGCCCCGTGACTCCGGCCGGAGGCTCCCAAGGCACGGCAACTCCGGCCGACGACCCCGACGACGGGGCGATTACGGCCGAGCACTCTCCCGGAGACGCGCTCTCAGACCACAGCTCCCAGCACACCGCCCCCGGCCCGGCCGACGACCATCAGAGCACCGTGATCCCGGCCGGCGACTCCCAAGGCAAGACGACGCCGACCGACGCCCCCGGCGACGCGCTCTCAGACCACAGCTCCCAGGACACCGCCCCCGGACCGGCCGACGGCCACCGAGGCCCTGTGACTCCCGCCCGCCGCCCCTCCGTGGGATCAATGCTGGCCGAGGCCGAAGTGGCCGCGCGGGAGGTGCTGGCGCTGGTCGAGGGGCGGGGCGGGGAGGACGTACGGCTGGCGTCGCGGGCCGCCGAGGCGCAGGCGATGCTCGCGGAACTGGCGGCGCACGGCGGGGACGTGGAGGCGGCCGCGGAGCTGTTCGCGCGGGCCGCGGCGGCGTTCGTCGGGGCGGGGCTGCCGTGGTTCGCGGTGGAGTACGAGGCCCGGTTGGCCGGACTCGCGCACCATCTGGGCGACCTGGCCGAGACGGAGCGGGCGCTGCGGGCGGCCCTGGAGCACGGCGGTCCGCATCTGGAGGCGACAGGGCGGGCCCAGCTGCATCTCCAGCTCGCCGAGGTCGTCGGCGGCCGGGGGCTGGCGGAGGAGGCGGCCGAGCACGCCCTGGAGGCGGCGCACTGGGCCGACGAGGCCGGCGAGGGGCGGACGCTCGGCGCCTGGGCCCGGCAGCAGCTCGGCGGGATCCTGTTGCGGCTGGGGCGATGGGCCGAGGCCGCGGAGGTGCTGGAGTCGGCACTGCCCGATCTGCACGCCGAGACGCACGGCGACGGCGCGATCGTACAGACGCAGTGGTGGCTCGGCGACTGTCTGAGCGAGCTCGGCGAGCACCGCGCGGCCGCCGAACGGCGGCTCCAGGCGGCCGAGCTGGCCCGGCACTGGCCCGAGCAGCACGACCACGCGACGCTGGCCCACCTCGCCGCTGAGTCCCTCGGGCATGCGGGGCTGCACGCCGACGCGGACCGGTCGTACGCGCGCGCCGGCGACCTGTGGCGGTCGCTCGGCAATGTCCACGGCCTGGTCCGCTCCCTGCGCGCCCGCGCGTGGCTCGCACTGCGTCCGGAGGAGGGGCCGGACGAGGCACGGGAGTTGATGGCGAGCGCGGTCCGGGAGTGCGAGGCGGCGCTGGGCTCGTCGGTGGCCGACGAGGACGCCCGGCAGCGGCTCGTCGCCGAACTCGGTCACACCCGGCGTCAGTTCGGCGATCTGCTGGCCCGTTCCGCCGCCGAGGACGCCGAGGACGACTCGATCCGGGCCGTGCTGGAGGAGTCCCTGGCCCAAGTGGCCGAGGCCATCGTGCTGTTCGCCTCCCTCGGGGCCGACGCCGTGCACAGCCGGACCGGCGCCGAACTCACCGCGGGCTGGCTGGAGGCCGACCTGAACCGCGCCGCCCGGGCGGCGGCACGCGCGCGTGCGGTACTGGCCGCGTACGGCGCCACCGAGGACGAGGTGGCCGTGGCGCGACTGGCCGAGGCCCGGCAGCTGCTCCAGGTGGTGGAGGACCAGGCGGCGGCACAGACGGACGAACAACCGGCCGACTAGGGCTGCTCGGCGTGGGGCCTACTCCACCCCGATGAGGAGTACGGCACCCTGCCGCCCGCCCCGGTACACCACCGTGTCGACGGCCATGTACGCCTCCCGTACGCGCGCTTCGAGGTGCTCGGCGATCGGCTCGGGAGCCTCGTTGCCCAGAACGAGCGTGACCAGTTCGCCGCCGGCCGCGAGCATGCGGTCAAGAACCGTTTCGGCGGTGACGGTGACGTCCTCCCCGATGACGGCCACGTCACCGTCGATGAGGCCGAGGATGTCGCCGGCCTGGCAGATGCCGGCCATGGTCCACGACTGGCGTTCCGCGACGACGACTTCGGCGTACCTGGTGGCCCCCGCCGCCGAGGTCATCGTCACGACGTCCTCGTCGAAGCGGCGGTCCGGCTCGTGCACGGCGAGCGCGGCGATGCCCTGGACCGCGGAGCGCGTCGGGATGAGGGCCACCCGGATGCCCTCCGTGCGGGCCTGTTCGGCGGCCGCGGCCGCGGTGTGGCGCAGGTCCGCGTCGTTGGGCAGCAGCACCACCTCGCGCGCGTGGGCCCGCCGTACGGCCTCGACGAGTTCCCCGCTCGCGGGCGGCTCCCCGGGCCGCGCGAGCACGGTGGTGGCACCCGCCTCGGTGTAGAGCCCGGCCAGGCCCTCGCCGGGCACGACGGCCACGACGGCGCGCTGGGCGCGCTCCCGGGGCGGCCGCTCGGCGCCGGTGGTGTGCACGTCGCCGAGCCCGAAGTGCGTGATCCGGATCCGGTACGGCCGCCCGGCCTCGACGCCCGCCTCCACGGCGGCACCCGCGTCGTCGACGTGCACATGCACGTTCCACAGCCCGTCGCCACCGACCACGACGAGCGAGTCGCCGAGGGCGTCGAGCCGCTCCCGCAGCCGCTCGACGGCCGTGTCGTCGGCCTCCAGGAGGTAGATCACCTCGAAGGCGGGCCCACCGTGCTCCGGGTCGGCGGGGGTGTCCCCGCACTCGGCGGCGAGAGCGGCGGCGGCGGTGGCCTCCGAGGTACTTCCGTCAGTCGGCCGCGCGTGCGGCCCTCCGGCCGGCCCGTCGTCCACGCGCGCGTGCGGCGCCGACAACGCCACCTCCCCCGGCGTCTCCCCCGTGAACGTCTCGACCAGCGCCCCGAGGACCGCCACCAGCCCCCGCCCGCCGGCGTCCACCACGCCGGCCCGCTCCAGTACGGCCAACTGTGCGGGGGTCGCGGCCAGCGCCGCGCAGGCACCCTCGTAGGCCGCCCGCGCGACCGTCCCGCAGTCGCCCTCGGCCCCCTCGGCCGCGTCGGCCGCGGCTGAGGCGACGGACAGAACGGTGCCCTCGACGGGATGGGCCACGGCCTGGCGGGCGGAGTCGGCGGCATGCCTCAGGGCCAGCCGCAGCCCCGGCCCGTCGGCGTGAGCGGTGTCATGGTCGGCGGCGAGCACCTGGGCCATGCCGCGCAGCAGCTGCGCGAGGATCGTCCCGGAGTTTCCCCGTGCCCCGATGAGAGCGCCGTGCGCCATCGCGCGCGTGGCATCCGCCAGGGACGGCCCCTCAAAGGCGGCCTCGTACCCGGCGAACACCGCCTCGACGGCGGTGGAGGCGGACTCCACGGTCAGATACAGGTTCGTGCCGGTGTCCCCGTCCGCCACGGGGTAGACGTTGATCGCGTCGATCTCCTCGCGCGCCCGTCCCAGCGCCCGGAGCGCGAGACCGCACCAGGTGCGTACCGCGAGAGCATCGAAGAATGTCTGCGGCACCTGCGCCACCTGCGCCTCCCTGAGCTGCTGGACGTGGGACGCAGCGTAGACCTCGGGATGGTGTTCACCGGAAGAGGGCCTGGAGCGAGGCCCTGAGCAGCCATGGTAGTTTCGTTCTGCTGGCGCAGTCGTTGTATGCTGCTCCGGTTGCCCGATCCACATCGGGCCATCCCCCTGGCAGCGCCACTCAGATCTCTGATCCTACGATCTCGATCCCGGCATGCCGGGATCCACCGTAAGTGCATCTGAAGTCTTTGGAGTGACCCGTGGCTGCCAACTGCGACGTCTGCGGCAAGGGGCCGGGCTTCGGCAACAGCATCTCGCACTCGCACCGCCGTACGTCCCGTCGCTGGAACCCGAACATCCAGCGCGTGCGTACTGTGGTCGGCGGGACGCCGAAGCGCGTGAACGCTTGCACCTCGTGCATCAAGGCCGGCAAGGTCTCGCGCTGACGCACAGCTAAGCGCGCGGCCACTGCTGGTTTGCTGCACTGAGCCGGTCCACCTCGTGTGGACCGGCTTTTTGCATGTCCAAGGCGACCGGGAAACCCCACGGTTTACGCGCCGCCGGCCCGGAGCCGCCACCCGTGGTCCACGGGACCGATCCCCCCGCCGAGCGCGAATCCGGCCGCGATCGCCCCGGTGACGTACTCCTTGGCCGCCGCCACCGCCTCCGGCACGGACTGCCCCTTCGCGAGTTGCGACGCGGTCGCCGACGCGAGCGTGCAGCCCGTGCCGTGCGTGTGCCGGTTGTCGTACCTCGGCGCCCGCAGCCAATGCTCCTCCGAGCCGTCGGTGAGCAGGTCCACGGCGTCACCGGTCAGATGACCGCCCTTGATGAGCACCCATCGCGGGCCGTACGAGAGCATGGCCGCGGCGGCTTCCCTCATCAGGGACTCCGACTCGACCCGCACACCCGTGAGCTGCGCCACCTCGTCGAGGTTGGGCGTCGCCACGGTCGCGACCGGCAGCAGCTTGTGCCGTACGGCGTCCAGGGCGGACGCGGCGAGCAGCGGGTCACCGTGCTTGGAGACGCCCACGGGGTCCACGACGGCCGGCACGTCGGTCCCACCGATCAAATCGGCGACCGCCTCCACGAGTTCCGCCGAGGCCAGCATCCCGGTCTTGACCGCCTGTACGCCGATGTCGTCGACCACGCTGCGGTACTGGGCCCGCACGGCCTCCACCGGCAGCGCCCAGGCGCCCTGCACGCCGAGGGAGTTCTGCGCGGTGACGGCCGTGATGACGCTCATGCCGTGCACGCCGAGCGCCAGCATCGTCTTCAGGTCGGCCTGGATGCCCGCCCCGCCGCCGGAGTCGGAGCCCGCGACCGTGAGAACCCGGGGCGGCGCGCTCATGACTCGATGTCCCCGAAGTGGTCCCAGCCGCCCTTCTTGGTCCACGGCGCCCCGTCCACCGTCACCTGGGGCAGCGCCGAGGGGTTGAGGACCTCGCCGATGATCTTCCAGCGGGCCGGCAGCTTCACGTCCGGCGGGAAGGTCGCGACGATGGCGTGGTCCTCTCCCCCGGTGAGCACCCACTGCATGGGGTCGACGCCGACGGCCTGCCCGATGTCGTTCATCTGCGAGGGGATGTCGATCGCGCCGGAGCGGACGTCGATACGGACCTTGCTGGCCTCGGCGATGTGCCCGAGGTCGGCGATCAGCCCGTCGCTCACGTCGCACATCGCGGTAGCGCCGAGCCCGGCGGCGGCCGGTCCCGCGTGGTACGGCGGCTCGGGGCGCCGGTGTGCCTCCACGAAGGCGCGCGGCGAGCGGAACCCGCGGGAGAGCACCGCGAACCCGGCCGCGGACCAGCCGAGCCAGCCCGTCACCGCGACGATGTCCCCGGGCTGCGCACCGCCCCGCGTGATGGGCTCGTTGTTGCGCAGATCGCCGAGCGCGGTGATCGACACCATGATCGTGTCGCCGCGTACGACGTCGCCGCCGACCACGGACGCGCCCGCGACCTGGCACTCGTCGCGCAGGCCGTCCATCAGCTCGACCGCCCAGGCCACCGGGAGTTCGGCCGGGACGACCAGGCCGAGCAGCAGCGCGGTCGGTACGGCGCCCATGGCGGCGATGTCCGCGAGGTTCTGCGCGGCGGCCTTGCGGCCGACGTCGTAGGCCGTGGACCAGTCGCGCCGGAAGTGCCGTCCCTCGAGGAGGATGTCGGTGCTCGCCACGACCCTGCGGTCGGGCGCGGCCACCACCGCGGCGTCGTCGCCGGGGCCGACCCGGACCGCCGGGGTGGTGGTGAGACGGGAGGTGAGCTCCCTGATGAGCCCGAACTCACCGAGCTCACCAACAGTGCCCTTCATTGCCCTTACGCCCCTTCTGTACCTGTCCGAGCCCGGTCGCGCGTCACCAGTGTCCTCGATACGGTCGAGGTGACCGTCAACTTCCGTCGTGCCTGCACCCCGGCGCGCGAGCCCTGGTCGCCGCGGGTCTCCCCGCGGCGAGCGGCGACGCGATACCGTGGCGTTCCTTTTCCCCACATGATCCTCGTGGCCGCCCTGGAGGTTCCGTGGTACAGGCGTACATCCTGATCCAGACGGAGGTCGGCAAAGCGTCGACCGTCGCCGAGACGATCAGCAAGATTCCTGGGGTCATCCAGGCCGAGGACGTGACAGGACCGTACGACGTGATCGTGCGTGCCCAAGCGGACACGGTCGACGACCTCGGCCGCTTGGTGGTCGCGAAGGTCCAGCAGGTGGACGGCATCACCCGCACCTTGACCTGCCCGGTCGTCCATCTGTAGCCCCCGTCTACCCTTGGCCGGTGAACTTCTTCCGTCACCGGTACCGCATCCTCATCGGGCCGCCCGCGCTTGCCGTGCTGATCACGGTCGCGGGCTGCTCCTCAGCAGACGACAGTGCGTCGGCGGCGGTTCCCAGTCCGAGTGCGAAGGTCACGAAGCTGTGCCGGAACCTGGACAAGGCGCTGCCGACGAAGCTGGACGGTCTGGGCCGCGAGGATCCCGAGCCCTCGTCCGCACTGACGGCGGGCTGGGGAAGCCCGGCGATCATACTGCGCTGCGGTGTCGTACGACCGCCCAAGATGGTCGACCCCAAGGTGGCCGAAGGCGGCGACCCGGACGCGGTCGCCGGCGGTGTGAACGGCGTCGACTGGCTGATGGAGAAGCAGGACGACGGAGCGTACCGCTTCACCACCGCCAATCGCAGCGCGTACGTCGAGGTGACGGTGCCGAAGGGGCAGGACAGCACCGGAGTGCTGGTCGACCTCGCCCCGGCCGTCAAGAAGGCGATTCCCGAAGGGATCGCCGGCTAGCCGAGCGACTCAGCGCAGGCCCGTGGACCGCCGCAGCGCCGCCTGCACCAGCCTGTCCACCAGCTCCGGGTAGCTGATCCCGGTCGCCTGCCACATCTGCGGGTACATCGAGATCGGTGTCATGCCGGGCATCGTGTTGATCTCGTTGATCACGAACTCGCCGTCCTCGGTGAGGAAGAAGTCCGCGCGTACCAGGCCCTCGCAGGAGGCGGCCTCGAACGCCTCCACGGCGAGCCGCTGGACCTCGGCCGTCTCCTCGGGCGTCAGCGGCGCGGGCACGATGCCGGGCGTCGAGTCGATGTACTTCGCCTCGAAGTCGTAGTACGCGTGCGTGTCCGGCGGCGGGATCTCCGAGGGCACGCTGGCACGGGGCCCGTCCTCGAACTCCAGCACCCCGCACTCGATCTCGCGGCCGCGCAGCGCCGCCTCCACGAGGATCTTCGGGTCGTGCCGCTGGGCCTCGGCGATGGCCTCGTCGAGACCGGACAGGTCCTCGACCTTGGTGATGCCGATCGACGATCCCGCGCGCGCGGGCTTCACGAAGAGCGGCCAGCCGTGCTCGCCGGCCAGGTCGACGATCTTCTTGCGGGCGCCGGACTCGTCGCGCTCCCACTCACGCGGCCGGATCACCACGTAGGGGCCCACCTTGAGCCCGAAGGAGGTGAACACCCGCTTCATGTACTCCTTGTCCTGGCCGACGGCCGAGGCGAGCACACCCGAACCCACGTACGGCACCCCGGAGAGCTCCAGGAGGCCCTGGAGGGTGCCGTCCTCGCCGTACGGGCCGTGCAGCACCGGGAAGACGACGTCGACCTCGCCGAGCGCCTTGGGCACCGATCCGGGCTCGCTGTAGACGACTTCGCGGTTCGCGGGGTCGACCGGGAGCACCACGCCGCCCTCGCTCGAATCGGCGAGCTCCTCGACATCGGGCGTACGGCGCTCGGTGATCGCCATGCGCTCCGGTTCGTCGGCGGTGAGCACCCACCGGCCCTCCCGGGTGATGCCGATCGGCAGGACGTCGTACTTGGTCCGGTCGATGGCCCGCAGGACGGCGCCGGCGGTGACCGTGGAGATCCCGTGTTCGGAGCTGCGCCCGCCGAACACGACGGCCACGCGCGGCTTGCGAGGCGGCTGCTCAGGGTTCTGGGGGAGGTTCTCGGTGCTCATATCGCGTTGAGGGTACCCGGTGGTAGTGCCCCGAGACAGTGTCCGCCCCGCGGGTGGCTCAACGTCGTTCCGGCTTCGCGCTGCGCGACATCAGCTCCTTGAGGGCGACCACCGGAGGCTTGCCCTCGTGGACGATTCCCACGACCGTCTCGGTGATGGGCATGTCGACGCCGTGCCGGCGGGCCAGATCCAGCACGGACTCACAGGACTTGACGCCCTCGGCGGTCTGCTTGGTGACCGCGATGGTCTCCTGAAGGGTCATGCCCTTGCCGAGGTTGGTGCCGAAGGTGTGGTTGCGGGACAGCGGCGAGGAGCAGGTCGCCACCAGGTCGCCGAGCCCGGCCAGTCCGGAGAAGGTCAGCGGGTCGGCGCCCATGGCGAGGCCGAGGCGGGTGGTCTCGGCGAGCCCGCGCGTGATCAAGGACCCCTTGGCGTTGTCGCCCAGACCCATGCCGTCCGCGATGCCGACGGCGAGGCCGATCACGTTCTTGACCGCGCCGCCCAGTTCGCAGCCGACGACGTCGGTGTTGGTGTACGGGCGGAAGTACGGCGTGTGACAGGCGGCCTGGAGGCGCTGGGCGACCGCCTCGTCGGTGCACGCGACCACGGACGCGGCCGGCATCCGGGCGGCGATCTCCCGCGCGAGGTTGGGTCCGGTGACCACGGCGATGCGGTTCTGCCCCACCTTGGCGACGTCCTCGATCACCTCGCTCATGCGCATGGCGGAACCGAGTTCGACGCCCTTCATGAGCGACACCAGGACCGTGTCGGGCGCCAGCAGCGGCGTCCATTCCGCGAGGTTGGCGCGCAGTGTCTGCGACGGGATCGCGAGGACGGTGAAGTCGGCGTCACGGGCGGCCTCGGTCGCGTCCGTCGTCGCGCGCAGGTTCTCCGGGAGCTCGACGCCGGGGAGGTAGTCCGGGTTCGTACGCGTGGAGTTGACCGCTTCCGCGAGGTCGGCGCGACGCCCCCACAGGGTCACCTCGCACCCCGCGTCGGCGAGCACCGTACCGAAGGCGGTGCCCCACGATCCGGTGCCGAAGACGGCCGCCTTGACGGACTTGCTCACGTGCCCTGCCCTTCTTCCTGTCCGACCTTGCGCTGCGTCTGCGCCCGAGTGCGGCGCCGCTGCTCGATCCGCTCGCGGCGCGGGTCGTAGGGCCTTGTGGGCGCCTTCTCGCCGCGGATCTCCTCCAGCTGGCGGGTGATGGCGGCCATGATGACCTCGGTGGCCTCCTTCAGGAGTTCCGGGGACATCTCCTTGTCGTAGAACCGCGCCAGGTCCACGGGCGGGCCCGCGAGCACGCGGTGGGTCTTGCGCGGAAACAGTTCGAGCCTCTTGGCGTACGGCGGCAGCACCTCGTTGGCGCCCCACTGGGCGACCGGAATCACCGGGCACTTGGTCTGCAGGGCGACCCGGGCGGCACCGGTCTTGCCGGTCATGGGCCAGCCGTCGGGGTCGCGGGTGAGAGTGCCCTCGGGGTAGAAGGCGACGCACTCGCCGCGCTCCACGGCATCGATCGCGGCACGGAAAGCGCTGAGTGCGTCCGTACTCTCGCGGTAGACGGGGATCTGTCCGGTGCCGCGCATCGCGGCGCCGACAAATCCCTTCCGGAAAAGGTCGCTCTTCGCCAGGAATCTCGGAACACGGCCGGTGTTGTACTGGAAGTGCGCGTAAGCGAAGGGATCAATGTGCGAATTGTGGTTCACCGCGGTGATAAATCCGCCCTCGACCGGAATGTGCTCCAATCCGCGCCAGTTCCGCTTGATCAGAACCACCAGCGGCGGTTTGCACAGGACCGCTGCGAAGCGGTACCAGAAGCCGATTCTGCGGCGGGACACGCGGACACCTTCCTCTAGGGCCTGGGGGCCGCACAAGTGTCACCCCGGGCCGCCGGTCTGTCGAGAACACCGTACGCCCCGGCTCCGCGACCACCAGATGGCCCTGGTGACGGCTGAGTGACAATGGCCGCGACAAGAGAGGTACGAAACGCTCGTGCAGTGGACCTTGGTCATACCCGTGAAACCTCTGGCGCGGGCGAAGAGCAGGCTCTCGGACACCGCCGCCGACGGGCTGCGTCCGGGCCTGGCTCTCGCCTTCGCCCAGGACACCGTGGCGGCGGCGCTGGCCTGCCCCGCGGTGAAGGATGTGGCGGTCGTCACGGACGACGCCCTGGCCGGCCGGGAACTCGGCTCGCTGGGCGCCCATATCGTCACCGACGAGCCGCGCGGCGGCCTGAACGCCGCTCTGGCGCACGCGGCGGCGGTCGTACGCGCCGCCCGTCCCGAAAGTGCCGTCGCGGCCCTGAACGCCGATCTTCCGGCGCTACGCCCGCTGGAATTGGCCCGGGTCCTGGAAGCGGCCGCGGAATTCCCCCGCGCATTTCTCCCGGACGCCGCAGCAATCGGCACCACGCTGCTGGCCGCGCGAGCAGGCGAGGAATTGCGGCCCGCCTTCGGCACGGATTCCCGCGCCCGTCATCGCGCCTCCGGCGCCGCCGAAATCACGCTCGGCGCGGTGGATTCCGTACGACAGGACGTGGACACTGGCGACGACCTGCGCGCCGCGCTCGCCCTGGGAGTGGGGCCACGGACGGCCGCGGCGGCCGCGCGGCTGCTGATCCCCGGGCAGTAGGCTGCGGCCATGCAGGCGACCGCATACACGTACGACCCCGACAGCCGCAGCGGGCAGGTGCTCCTCGACGACGGCACCCCGGTGCCCTTCGACGCCCCGGCGTTCGACGCGGGCGGGCTCAGACTGCTGCGGCCCGGGCAGCGGGTGCGCGTCGAGACGGAGGGCGAGGGCGAGGCCCGCCGGATCACTCTGGTCACGCTCCACACCTTCTGAACACCCGACGGACACGCCGCGGGCCGGGCTCCGTGGGGAGTCCGGCCCGGCGTGTGAGTGCCCCTGTGCCCTTACCTCTTGCGGGCGGTGGCCTTCTTGGCGGTGGTGGTGCGAGAGGTCGACTTCTTGGCGGGGGCCTTCTTGGCCGTCGCCTTCTTCGCCGGAGCGCTCTTGGCCGTCGCCTTCTTGGCGGTGGTCTTCTTCGCGGCGGTAGTGCCGGCGGTCGCCGAAGTCTTCTTGGCGGGCGCCTTCTTCGCCGTGGTCTTCTTCGCGGTGGCCGTGGTCTTCTTGGCCGTCGTCTTCTTCGCGGTGGTGGTCTTCTTCGCGGCGGCGGTCCTGGTGGTGGCCTTCTTGGCGGCGGCCTTCTTGACCGTCGCGGAAGCACCGCCGGTCAGGCTGCCCTTGGGGGCCTTCTTGACGGCGACGTCGTTCTTCGGGAGCTTCTTCGAGCCGCTCACCAGGTCCTTGAAACCCTGGCCCGCGCGGAAGCGCGGCACGGAGGTCTTCTTGACCCGAACCCGCTCGCCGGTCTGGGGATTGCGGGCGTAACGGGCCGGACGGTCGACCTTCTCGAACGAACCGAAACCGGTGACCGAAACCCTTTCACCTGCGACGACCGCACGGACGACGGCGTCCAGGACCGCGTCGACAGCGTCGGCAGCCTGCTGTCGGCCGCCCATCTTGTCGGCAATCGTTTCTACGAGCTGCGCCTTGTTCACGTCTTCCCCTTCGGAGACATTGCCAGAACGAAAGTGTTCAAGCTTTTTCGCACGTTAGGCAGATATATACCGCAAATCAAACACGAAACGGGCTTATCACCCGCGCGCCGCAACGAACTCGACTGTCCTGGACTCGTTCAGCGTTCCTCTTCGGGGACACGACCCGCGTCGAGGTCCGCCACGAACCGCTCCAGACGCCTTGTCGCATCGGCGAGATCGTGCTTGGCCGCGGCCGTAATGACCAGCAGCTTCCGGGTCAGCGCCATCCGTACGCCCTCCGGGACTTGCAGTGCGCGCACTCTTGTGTGCGCTTCCTTGAGTTGGTCCGCGACTGCCGCATAGAGCTCGAGTTGGCCGTCGTGTTCCATGCACAGATTGTGCCATCTGGGGCGAGTTGTCGCCTGCTCAGGGGGCAACTGCCGCCTCGAACGGCCTCCCTGGCGCCTGTCGGAGCCACGGTCACAACGACCGCGTACCCCGGCAACACCCCGCCTAACGTGGGAAGTTGAGAAGCCTGGTCGCAGCAGGCAGGGCCGTTCGGGTGCAGACATGGCTGTACCCCCGATCGGGCCGATCGGGGGTACAGCGGGGGTGCCGCGGTGGCCGAAACTCGACCTGTTCAGTTGCTCCGGGCGTCCGCTCGGGTCAGATCTGGAGCGTCCGCGGCTTGTACGACGGGCGCTTGGCCTCGTACGCCGCGATGTCGGCCTCGTTCTGCAGGGTGATGGAGATGTCGTCCAGCCCGTTCAGCAGCCGCCAACGGGCGTTCTCGTCGAGTTCGAAGGCCGCGGTGATGCCCTCGGCCCGCACCTCACGAGCCTCAAGGTCCACAGTGACCTCAGCAGTCGCGTCCTTCTCCGTGAGTTCCTGCAGCGCGTCCACGATCTTCTGCTCCAGAACCACCGTGAGCAGGCCGTTCTTGAGCGAGTTGCCGCGGAAGATGTCCGCGAAGCGCGAGGAGATGACGGCCTTGAAGCCGAAGTTCTGCAGCGCCCAGACGGCGTGCTCACGGGAGGAGCCGGTGCCGAAGTCGGGGCCGGCGACCAGGACGGTCGCGCCCTTGCGCTCGGGCTGGTTGAGGATGAACGACGGGTCCTTGCGCCAGGCCTCGAAGAGCCCGTCCTCGAACCCGTCCCGGGTCACCTTCTTGAGCCAGTGAGCAGGGATGATCTGGTCGGTGTCGACGTTGCTGCGCCGCAGCGGGACGGCCCGGCCGGTGTGCGTGGTGAATGCTTCCATGACTCTCAGACTCCAGCGGGCGTACGGGTCTCGGCGTCGGACAGGTCGGCCGGGGAGGCCAGGTGGCCCAGGACCGCCGTCGCGGCTGCGACCTGCGGCGACACCAGGTGCGTACGACCGCCCTTGCCCTGTCGGCCCTCGAAGTTGCGGTTGGAGGTGGACGCGGAGCGCTCACCGGGGGCCAGCTGGTCCGGGTTCATACCCAGACACATCGAACAGCCCGCGTGCCGCCACTCGGCGCCGGCGTCCTTGAAGACGACGTCCAGGCCCTCGGAGACGGCCTGCAGACCGACCCGCGCGGAGCCCGGGACGACCAGCATCCGTACGCCGTCGGCGACTTTGCGGTCCTTGACGATCTCGGCGGCGGCGCGCAGGTCCTCGATGCGGCCGTTGGTGCACGAGCCTACGAAGACGGTGTCCACCTTGATGGAGCGCAGCGGCTGCCCGGCCTCCAACCCCATGTACTCCAGGGCCTTTTCGGCGGCGAAGCGCTCCGAAGCGTCTTCGTACGAAGCAGGGTCGGGGACGTGGGCCGAAAGCGGCGCGCCCTGGCCGGGGTTGGTGCCCCAGGTGACGAACGGCGCCAGCTCGGCGGCCTCGATCACGACCTCGGCGTCGAACTCGGCGTCCGCGTCCGTCTTCAGGGTCTTCCAATACGCGACGGCCGCGTCCCAGTCCTCGCCCTCGGGGGCGTGCGGACGGCCCTTGAGGTACTCGAAGGTGGTCTCGTCGGGGGCGATCATGCCCGCGCGGGCGCCGGCCTCGATCGACATGTTGCAGATGGTCATGCGGGCTTCCATCGAGAGCTGCTCGATGGCGGAGCCGCGGTACTCCAGGACGTAGCCCTGGCCGCCGCCCGTGCCGATCTTGGCGATGATCGTCAGGATCAGGTCCTTGGCGGTGACGCCGTCGGGCAGATCGCCGTTGACGGTGATGGCCATGGTCTTCGGGCGGGCCATGGGCAGCGTCTGGGTGGCCAGCACGTGCTCGACCTGGGAGGTGCCGATGCCGAACGCCAGACCGCCGAAGGCGCCGTGCGTGGAGGTGTGGGAGTCGCCGCAGACGACCGTCATGCCCGGCTGGGTCAGACCGAGCTGCGGGCCCACGACGTGCACGACACCCTGCTCGACGTCGCCCAGCGGGTGCAGCCGGACACCGAAGTCGGCGCAGTTCTTGCGCAGCGTCTCCAGCTGGATCCGGGACACCGGGTCGGCGATGGGCTTGTCGATGTCGAGGGTCGGGGTGTTGTGGTCCTCGGTCGCGATGGTCAGATCGAGGCGGCGCACCTGGCGACCGGTCTTGCGGAGGCCGTCGAAGGCCTGCGGGCTGGTCACCTCGTGCAGCAGGTGCAGATCGATGAAGAGGAGGTCGGGCTCGCCCTCGGCGCGCCGGACGACGTGGTCGTCCCAGACCTTCTCCGCGAGTGTCCTACCCATCGCTTTCCCTCCGGCCGGAAATAGTGCCCCGGCCCAACTAGAGATCTTGAGGATGCGGCGCCCGCGCCCCTGTTCCCGAGCGTCCGCCACCGGACCCGTTGGTCTGCGGGCCGCTGTGTCTTCCAGAGTGGCGTGTTCCACCGAAAATTGAACTTGCGTTTCACAGAGTGAGACGCGAGTATCGTTTCATGGACAACAGTAGCGGCGTCGGCGTTCTGGACAAGGCGGCCCTTGTTCTGAGCGCTCTGGAGTCCGGTCCGGCCACCCTCGCGGGTCTGGTCTCGGCCACCGGACTGGCACGGCCCACGGCCCACCGACTGGCCGTGGCTCTGGAACACCACCGCATGGTGGCGCGTGACATGCAGGGCCGTTTCATTCTCGGCCCCCGGCTCGCCGAGCTGGCCGCGGCCGCCGGCGAGGACCGCCTTCTCGCCACGGCGGGCCCGGTCCTCACCCACCTCCGTGACATCACGGGCGAGAGCGCCCAGCTCTACCGTCGCCAGGGCGACATGCGCATCTGCGTCGCCGCGGCGGAGCGCCTGTCCGGCCTGCGGGACACGGTCCCGGTCGGCTCGACGCTCACGATGAAGGCGGGCTCCTCCGCGCAGATCCTGATGGCCTGGGAGGAGCCGGAGCGCCTGCACCGGGGTCTGCAGGGCGCCCGCTTCACGGCCACCGCCCTCTCGGGCGTCCGACGCCGGGGCTGGGCCCAGTCCATCGGTGAGCGGGAGCCGGGCGTCGCCTCCGTCTCCGCGCCCGTGCGCGGCCCTTCGAACCGGGTGGTGGCCGCCGTCTCGGTCTCCGGCCCCATCGAGCGCCTGACGCGCCACCCGGGCCGTATGCACGCCCAGGCGGTCATCGACGCCGCCGGCCGCCTCTCCGAGGCCCTGCGCCGGACGGGCTGAGGTTTTCGGGACAACCGCTTCAGGGACATCAGCGAGAAGGGCCTGCCTCAACGCCGCGGCAGGCCCTTCTCGCTCCCCCGGTCCTCCTCAAGTGGTCTTCTTCGCCGCCCCGACCGAGCGGCGCGCGAACCACTGCGCCGCCCGCCGCCCCCGGCTCTCGACCGCCGGCACCCCCGTGGCCGCCGCGAGGCCGAAGGGCGGCATGTCGGAGCAGATCGCACTGGTGCACCGCGTGGTGCCGGGGATGATCCAGGTCGGGCGGCTGCCGGTGACGACGGTCCGCGAGGTGCTCCGCCATGTCGACGACGAATCCCTGGGCCGCACGTCCCACCTTCCGTCGGCTCGGCTACGACCGGGATCCCGAACTGAACGTGGAGCACGGCCGGTTGCTGCACCAGGCGGCCGTACCCGACCTCAGGCCCTGGGCCCGGGAACGCCTGAGGGCCTCCACCGAAGTGGAGGCCCTCAGGACTCGCATGTACCCCCGACCGGATTCGAACCGGCGCTACCGCCTTGAGAGGGCGGCGTGCTAGGCCGCTACACAACGGGGGCGTGGACTCTGCGTTTCCGCAGGTCCGAGCTGGTCTACCTGGACTCGAACCAAGAATGACGGTACCAGAAACCGTAGTGTTGCCAATTACACCATAGACCAATGTGGTTCAGACCAATTCGTACCCCCGACCGGATTCGAACCGGCGCTACCGCCTTGAGAGGGCGGCGTGCTAGGCCGCTACACAACGGGGGCCCTAGCGATCCTGCATGAGAGTCAGCGGGTGCGACCCGGACTGTCCCCCTGGGAAGGATCTGTACCCCCGACCGGATTCGAACCGGCGCTACTGCCTTGAGAGGGCAGCGTGCTAGGCCGCTACACAACGGGGGCTTCGCGGAGATCACTCCGCTTTTTGCAGATGAGCTCTGCGAGCTGGCCTACCTGGACTCGAACCAAGACTAACGGAACCAGAAACCGTCGTGCTGCCAATTACACCATAGGCCACTGGAACGCAAGCCCCTGAAGGGGTCTTGTTCTAGTGTGCTCCCCCGGGTTCCGGCCTTTCGGCCCGCTCCCCGGCGGCGCAGGAAGAACATTACCCGAAGGTGGACGGGGCTCCAAAACGGGTATCCGCGCCGAGGATCGCGGGGAGTTCGGCGAGCGAGGCGATCCGGTGCGGGCCGACGAAGGCGTCACCGACGGTGTGGACGCCATCGCGGTCGATCCAGACCGACAGCAGCCCGGCGTCAGCGGCGCCCCGCCCGTCGATCTCCGGGTGGTCGCCGACGTACGCCACTTGGTGCGGGGCCAGCTCCAGGGCGTCACAGGCGGCCAGGAAGGCGCCGGCCTCGGGCTTGGAGACGCCGAGCTCCGCCGCACACAGGATGACCTCGAAGCGGTCGTGCACGCCGAGGACGCGCAGCTTGCGGTCCTGGACGTGGATGCTGGAGTTGGACAGCACGGCGTGTCGGTGGCTGGCGGCCAGGGCGTCCAGGGCGGGCAGAACGTCCGGGAAGAGGGCCCAGGCGGTCTCGTAGTGCGCGATGTACCGCTCGAACCACGCGTCGGCGTCGGCGTCGCTCAGTTCCTCGCCCAGGAACACCCGCACCCGGTCCCTGCGCTGTCCCTGGAAGGAGGTCTCCCCCGCCGAGAATCGCGCCCACTGGCGGTCCGTGATCTCCCGCCACCGCACGATGGCCTGCTCGACACTGTCGTACGTGTCGAGCAGCCCCTCGGCCGCGAGATGGACGCGCATGCCGACACGGTCGGCCGCGGTGTAGTCGAAGAGGGTGTCGTCGACGTCCCAGACCACGGCGCGAATGCTCATGGTCCGACGGTAACGCGGGGACAGGCGCCACGTCCGGCGGAATGGCGGAGGGGCGGCACCGGTGATCCGGGTGCCGCCCCTTCACGCGCGCGTGCGCTACGCCGTCAGCTTCGCCAGGGCCGCGTCGATGCGGGCCAGCGTCTTCTCCTTGCCGAGGATCTCCAGGGACTCGAAGAGGGGGAGGCCGACGGTGCGGCCGGTGACGGCGACGCGGACCGGGGCCTGGGCCTTGCCGAGCTTGAGACCGTGGGCCTCGCCGGCGGCCAGGACGGCCTCCTTCAGGGACTCCGGGGACGTCCAGTCCGCCGACTCCAGCTTCTCGCGGGCCGTGCGGAGCAGGGCGTCCGAGCCCTCCTTCATCGCCTTCGTCCAGCTCGGCTCGTCGAAGACCGGCTCGGCGAGGAAGAGGAAGTCGACGTTGTCGGTGATCTCGGAGAGGACCTTGAGGCGGGTCTGGGCGTGCGGGGCGATCGCCTGCCACTGGGTCTCGTCGAAGGCCTCCGGCGCCCAGGGGGCGAAGGGGGGCTGAAGCCACGGGCGGCAGCGCTCCGTGAAGTCCTTCACGTCGAGCAGCCGGATGTGGTCGGCGTTGATCGCCTCGCACTTCTTCAGGTCGAAACGGGCCGGGTTGGGGTTCACGTCCGCGATGTCGAACGCCGCGACCATCTCGTCGATCGCGAAGATGTCCTGGTCGGCGGAGAGCGACCAGCCCAGCAGGGAGAGGTAGTTGAGCAGGCCCTCGGGCAGGAAGCCACGCTCGCGGTAGAGGTTGAGGGAGGACTGCGGGTCGCGCTTGGAGAGCTTCTTGTTGCCCTCGCCCATCACGTACGGCAGGTGTCCGAAGGACGGGATCTGCTGGGCGACGCCCAGCTCGATCAGGGCCTTGTACAGGGCGATCTGGCGGGGCGTCGAGGACAGCAGGTCCTCGCCGCGCAGGACGTGCGTGATCTCCATCAGCGCGTCGTCGACCGGGTTCACCAGCGTGTACAGCGGGGCGCCGTTCGCTCGTACGATCCCGTAGTCTGGCACGTTCTCCGGGAGGTACGTGATCTCGCCGCGGACCAGGTCCGTGAAGGTGATCGTCTCGTCGGGCATGCGGAAGCGGACGATCGGGGTGCGGCCCCGGGCCTTGTACTCCTCGACCTGCTCCGCGCTCAGGTCGCGGCAGTGGCCGTCGTAGCCGGACGGCTTGCCGGCGGCGCGGGCGGCCTCGCGGCGGGTGTCCAGCTCCTCCTGGGAGCAGTAGCAGTGGTAGGCGTGGCCGGCTTCCAGGAGCTTGTGCGCGACGTCCTTGTAGAGGTCCATGCGCTGCGACTGGCGGTACGGCGCGTGCGGGCCGCCGACCTCGGGGCCCTCGTCCCAGTCGAAGCCCAGCCAGCGCATCGAGTCGAGGAGCTGGCCGTAGGACTCCTCGGAGTCGCGGGCCGCGTCGGTGTCCTCGATGCGGAAGACCAGAGTGCCCTCGTGGTGCCGGGCGAACGCCCAGTTGAACAGGGCGGTGCGAACCAGGCCCACGTGGGGGTTACCGGTGGGCGACGGGCAGAACCGTACTCGGACGGCGGGGACGGGTGCGCTAGCCACGCTTGACAACCTTGTTGGTGAGAGTGCCGATGCCTTCGATGGTGACGGCGACCTCGTCGCCGACGGTGAGCGGTCCGACGCCTGCCGGGGTGCCCGTGAGGATCACGTCGCCCGGGAGCAGCGTCATGGCCTCGGTGATGTTGACGATCAGGTCCTCGATGGAGTGGATCATCTCGCTGGTGCGGCCGAGCTGGCGCTGCCCGCCGTTGACCGTGAGCTGGATGGTCAGGTCGGACGGGTCGAGGTCCGTCTCCACCCAGGGGCCCAGCGGGCAGGAGCTGTCGAAGCCCTTGGCCCTGGCCCACTGCTTCTCGCGCTTCTGGACGTCGCGGGCGGTGATGTCGTTGGCGCAGGTGTAGCCGAGGATGACGTCCTTGACGCGCTCGCGCGGGACCTCGCGGCACATCCGGCCGATGACCACGGCCAGTTCGGCCTCGTGGTGGAGGTCCTCGGTGAAGCCGGGGTACTGGATCTCGTCGCCGGAGCCGATCACCGAGGTGGAGGGCTTGAAGAAGGCGAACGGGGCGTCGGGGACCTCGTTGCCCAGCTCGCGCGCGTGCTCGGCGTAGTTGCGGCCGAAGGCCACGACCTTGTTGGGGAGCACCGGCGGCAGCAGCCTCACCTTGCTCAGCGGGACCTTCGTACCGGAGAGTTCGAAGTCCGCGAACGGGATGCCCTTGATGATGTCCAGGACGAGTTCGTCCGGCCTGTCACCCTCGACCGCGCCGAAGGCGACGTTCCCGTCGATGGAGAATCTGGCGATGCGCACGAGATCCTTGCGCCCCTCACTGAGCTGGCTGGAGTCTGACGCTCCAGGCTAACGCGGCCGGGCAGGCCCGAGGGGCGGGCGCCTCGCGCATTCGCGTGGGCGCCCTTGACATCACCGGCGGCGTTGATGATCTACTCCTGGACGGAGCCGGCCGTGGCGGGGATCTCCATCAGGATGGTGCGGCGGGGGTTGGCGGTCTGGGCCGGGAGGTCGATGGCGTGCTCCGGCTGTTCCGGGGTCTGCAGTTCGTCGGCGTCCTCGAGGTGTGCCAGCGTCGTGCGCCGCGGGTTGGCGGTGTGGCGGAACATCATCGTCGTCTTCACGGTTGTACGAGACCTGTCCTGTACGGGCGCCGGGAGTACGTGCGGGCCGAAGGGTCCCTGGACCGGCGCGGGTTGTCGGATTTGCCATCCCTGTAAAGCGTCAGGCTAAACATGCGATTCCCCGGACGAGGTGCACAGCCCCCAAGATCGGTGTGTGAGTTTGCTCACTTACCTAGGGGCAAAACGGGCAAACCCGACTCGCAACCCACCCCAACGAAACGGACATTGCCCCCCTGAAGCCATCATTCCGCTCCTGATCATGGCGACTGGGACACCGCTTACCCCCGGGCGATTCGCTCGCACATGTCCGGTATGTGGCAGATCAGGTTCTACGTCCGGTGACCCGGCACTCACGTGGTGTCACGTAGGTCACGGCATGACCACGGGCCTTGTTGGAGATCCGGCACTGTGCTGGAATTCCACGGACCGCCGCAGGTATCGAGCCGGCGCACAGGGGGCGCAGAGAAGCGCCGAGTGGCGGCGAGATAGGGGGAACCAGCGCGCCGGTCACTCACGACCACCAGGGGAGCGTATTTCAGGGCGCCCCCCTACGACGCCGACACCGTCCTTCCGTTCGCGCGGAGGGGCGCCTGGTCCAGAGGTTGCGACGCTAGTGCAGGGACGTTTCAAGAGGGATGGCAGTGCTTCGGCGGAGCCGGAGCCGCACGGCGGGACTGGCCCGACGGCCGGCAGCTCCTCGCCCCAGCACGCCCAGAACCCGGGTCCGGCCCCGTCCGGTGACGGCGGTGAGCGCTCCGGGCGCCCCGGCGCGTCCGCGTCGAGCGGCCCCGCCACTCCGACCACGCCGGACGTGAAGCCGCCGAAGGGCCCGAGCGGCCCCGGTCCGCGAATAGCCCTGCGCAACTGGCGTATCTCCACGCGTCTGGTGTCGCTGCTGGCGCTCCCCGTGGTCGCGGCCACCTCACTCGGTGCGCTGCGCATCAACAGCTCCATGGACGACATCCAGCAGCTCGACAACATGAAGCTGCTGACGGAGATGACCAAGCAGGCCACCGAGCTGGCCGCCGCGCTCCAGGAGGAGCGCGACCAGTCCGCCGGTCCGCTGGCGCACGGCTCCTCCGCGACCGATTACACGGTCAAGGGCTACCGGGACAAGACCGACCGGGCCATGACCGCCTTCCAGGACGCCGCCGAGGAGATCGACGCCTCCAGCAAGGACGGCAACCTCCAGGGCGTCCGCGAGAGCCTCGTCGGCCTCATCCGCGACCTGGGCGGCCTCGAGAAGATCCGCAGCGCCGCCTACGAGACCAAGAACAACGCCTCCCAGACCGTCGAGGGCTACCACCGCCTCGTCACCCACCTGCTCGACCTCTCGCAGGACATGGCGGAGGCCACCAGCAACCCCGAGATGATCCAGCGCACGCGCGCCCTGTCGGCGTTCTCGTCGGCCAAGGAGTACGCGTCCATCCAGCGCGCGATCCTCGCGGCGGCGCTGCCCACCGGCAACACCACGTTCGGCAAGCTCACCGAGAACGACCGGCTGTACGCCGAGGGCGCCCTGGAGAGCGAGGACTCCGAGCTCTCGAGCTTCCGGAGCATCTACGGCACCGACAACGCCCCCGAGCTCCTCAAGCCCATCGAAGAGGGCAACCCGACCATCCAGGCCACCGACACCTACGCCAGCCGCGCCCTGCGGACCTCGGGTGGTCTCGCCGACCTGGACAAGCGGTCGTACAAGGACTGGGTGGACGACAGCTCGACCAAGATCGAGCAGATGGGCAACATCGAGCACACGCTGCTCGAGGACATGGAGCAGAAGGCCCGCGAGCTGCGCAACGAGGCGGAGCGCGAGGCGTACATCTCCGGTGCGCTGATCCTGCTCGTGCTCGGTGTGTCCCTGGTCGGCGCCTTCGTCATCGCCCGCTCCATGATCCGCTCGCTGCGCCGGCTCCAGGAGACCGCCAACAAGGTCGCCCAGGACCGGCTGCCCGAGCTCGTCAAGCAGCTGTCGGAATCCGACCCGCAGGACGTCGACACCTCCGTCGAGTCCGTCGGTGTGCACTCCCGGGACGAGATCGGCCAGGTGGCCGCGGCCTTCGACGACGTGCACCGCGAGGCGGTCCGCCTCGCCGCCGAGCAGGCCCTGCTGCGGGGCAACGTCAACGCGATGTTCACCAACCTCTCGCGCCGCTCCCAGGGTCTGATCCAGCGCCAGCTGTCGCTGATCTCCGAACTGGAGTCCCGCGAGGCCGACCCCGACCAGCTGTCCTCTCTGTTCAAGCTCGACCACCTCGCGACCCGCATGCGCCGTAACGGTGAGAACCTCCTCGTTCTCGCCGGTGAAGAGCCCGGCCGCCGCTGGACCCGCCCGGTCCCGCTGGTCGACGTGCTCCGCGCCGCCGCGTCCGAGGTGGAGCAGTACGAGCGCATCGAGCTGTCCTCGGTGCCGACCACCGAAGTGGCCGGCCGGGTCGTCAACGACCTCGTGCACCTGCTCGCCGAGCTGCTGGAGAACGCGACCTCGTTCTCCTCCCCGCAGACCAAGGTCAAGGTCACCGGTCACGCGCTGCCCGACGGCCGGGTGCTGATCGAGATCCACGACACCGGCATCGGCCTCTCCCCGGAGGACCTGGCCGCGATCAACGAGCGGCTCGCCTCGCCGCCCACCGTGGACGTCTCGGTCTCCCGCCGCATGGGTCTGTTCGTGGTCGGCCGGCTGTCTCAGCGTCACGGCATCCGCATCCAGCTCCGCCCGTCCGACTCCGGTGGTACGACCGCGCTGGTCATGCTGCCCGTGGACGTCGCCCAGGGTGGCAAGAAGCCCCAGCCCAAGCCCGGCCAGGCCGGCGGAGCCGGCAGCGGCGGGCAGGCCGCCGGTGTGGCGGCCGCTCGTCGCGGCGGCGGCCAGCAGGGCGGCGGTGTCCTCGGCGGCGCTCCCGCCGGTGCGGGCGCCGGTGCTCTCGGCGCCGGTGCGCCCACAGGAGGCCGGCTCAACGCCGGTCAGGGGCCGCGCGCCGCGCTGCCCGGGCGTGACGGTGGCGGTCGTCCCGGTGGTGCGCCGCGCGGACCGCAGGGTCCGGGTATGCCGCCGCAAGGCCGCCCCGCTCCGGCCGGTGCCGGTTTCGGCGGCCAGGCGCCGGGCGCCCCGCAGGGCCTGCAGGCCGCGGGCACCAACGCCTCGCAGGGCCAGGACGCCTTCGGGGGCAACCGTGGCCCCGCGATGCCGCAGTCGCCGCCCTCCCAGCAGCCGTCGAACTCGGGCAACGAGCCGCAGGGTCGGCGCCGTCGGCCGCAGCTGCCGGGCCGCGGCGGTCCGCGGGCCGAGCTGCCCGGCGGCAACAGCCCGCAGCCCCGCGTGCCCAGCTGGAGCGACGAGAACGCTCAGCCGCCGGTGCCGCGGGCCTCGCTCGACACCCCGCGCGGCCATGACGAGCAGGACCCTGCGCAGACCTCCCGGATGCCGCGGCTCGACGACCGGCAGGGCCCGGGCGCGACCACGGAGATGCCGGCGATCCCGCGCGGCGACGGCCGTCAGGGCACCGGCGCACCGGCCTCCGGAGGGAACAGCGGTCCCCAGAGCACGGGCCAGTTCCCCCGTCCCGGCACGAACGGCGTCCAGAACTCGGGTCACTTCGTCCGCCCGGACGTCTTCGGCGCCCCGGTCGAACCGAACACCCCCCCGGCCTCGTCGAATCCGTCGGCAACGGGTCCGTTCGCGGTGCCCCAGGCCTACGACAGCGGCTCCACGGGCCAGTTCCCCGCGCCGGGCTACGACGCCGGTGCCACGGGCCAGTTCCCCGCGCCGGGTTACGACAACGGCTCCACCGGCCAGTTCGACCGCCCGCAGCCGAACGGCACGCAGGGCGGCGCCGACTTCGGTGCCCCCCGTCCGCCGGTCCCGCAGCGTCCGCAGCAGCGGCCCGCCCAGCGCGAGCCCGAGGCGTTGCCGCCCGCGGGTCCCGGTGACGGCCGTACGCCGCTCTACGACACGCTCGAGACCAACTGGTTCCACGGGCAGCAGCAGAACGGGCAGCAGGGCAACGGCTCCGCTCCCACCCCGGCGGCCCCGCAGCAGCAGCCGCAGGCTCCCGCCGCTCCTCAACGTCCCGTGGCCAGCTCCTGGCGCAGCTCTCCGAACGACGACCTCGTCCGGCAGGCAGAGCGCGTACGGCAGCCGGCCGCGGGCGGCGTCACCACCTCCGGCCTGCCGCGCCGGGTGCCCCGGGCGAACCTCGTTCCGGGCACGGCACAGCAGCAACAGCACCAAGCCGGTCCGCAGGTCTCGCGTGCGCCTGACGACGTACGCGGCCGGCTGACCAATCTCCGTCGGGGCATTGCACAAGGTCGACAGGCCGGTACCGGCCAGACCGGAAGCTTCCCGAGCCCCACTCACCAGCAGGAGCGTTAGTTGAGTCCGATGAGCCAGGCGGCACAGAACCTGAACTGGTTGATCACCAACTTCGTGGACAACACCCCAGGGGTGTCCCACACCGTCGTCGTGTCCGCCGACGGCCTCCTTCTGGCAATGTCCGAAGGCTTCCCGCGCGACCGCGCCGACCAGTTGGCCGCAGTCGCCTCCGGTCTGACGTCCCTGACGGCCGGGGCCTCCCGGATCTTCGAGGGCGGCAGCGTGGCACAGACGGTCGTCGAGATGGAACGGGGATTTCTCTTCCTCATGTCCGTCTCGGACGGCTCGTCCCTGGCCGTTCTCGCTCACCCCGACTGCGACATCGGCCTCGTCGGCTACGAGATGGCGCTCCTGGTCGACCGCGCGGGCGCGGTACTCACGCCCGACCTGCGCGCCGAACTCCAAGGCAGTCTGCTCCACTGACCGCCACAGGATCCACCCGCCTCACCAAATCACCGTCCGGCCGCCACAATCCCCCCACCGGCCCCTGTCAGACGGCTTGACTGACCGACTTGCTGTCCCGCCCGGAGGACTCATGACCCCGCCCACCGCCTCTCATGATCCGTACGCGGAGCCGTACGAGGATGAGGGCGACCAGCCGCTGGTACGTCCGTACGCGATGACCGGCGGCCGGACCCGGCCGCGCTACCAGCTCGCCATCGAGGCCCTGATCAGCACCACGGCCGACCCGGCGGCGCTCATGGGACTGCTCCCGGAGCACCAGCGGATCTGCCACCTGTGCCGCGAGGTGAAGTCGGTCGCCGAGGTCTCGGCGCTCCTGGCCATGCCGCTCGGCGTGGCCCGCATCCTCGTCGCGGACCTCGCGGAGGCCGGACTCGTCGCCATTCACCAGCCGGGTGGCGACGACAGCACCGGTGCTCCGGACGTGACACTGCTCGAAAGGGTGCTCAGTGGACTTCGCAAGCTCTGACGGAGGCCGGGCGACCACCTCCGCGAAGATCGTGGTGGCGGGCGGCTTCGGCGTGGGCAAGACCACGTTCGTCGGCGCCGTCTCCGAGATCAACCCGCTGCGCACCGAGGCCGTGATGACGTCCGCGAGTGCGGGCATCGACGACCTCACCCACACCGGAGGCAAGACCACCACCACGGTGGCCATGGACTTCGGCCGCATCACGCTGGACCAGGACCTGATCCTGTACCTCTTCGGTACGCCGGGCCAGGACCGCTTCTGGTTCATGTGGGACGACCTGGTGCGCGGCGCGATCGGCGCCATCGTCCTGGTGGACACCCGCCGCCTCGCCGACTGCTTCCCCGCGGTCGACTACTTCGAGAACAGCGGTCTGCCGTTCGTCGTCGCGCTGAACGGCTTCGAGGGGCACCAGCCGTATGCTCCCGAGGAGGTGCGCGAGGCGCTCCAGATCGGTCCGGACACCCCGATCATCACGACGGACGCCCGCCATCGGTCCGATGCGAAGAGTGCGCTGATCACGCTGGTGGAGCACGCTCTGATGGCACGGTTGCGATAGCACGCAAATCGGTAGTGCCGTACGCAAGTTGTCGTAGAAGCTCCGGAGCCGGCTGTGTCCTTTGACACGGTCGGCCCCGGTGTTCATAACGTTTCGGCAGAGGAATCGGGTGGTACGGCCACTCGTCGCGGTCAGTCGGTGTCGCTGCGCGCACGAACGCCCCGTCTTTTGGCGGGGCTCGCTCTTTATGACCGTTTTATCTGGGGCTTACATCACTCCGGATCCCTGGCCTCCACTGTTTGGAACTGCACAGGACCACGTGCTGGAATGCCTGAACTGCCCAATAGTCAAAGACGTACTCCCCAGTCGATGGCACAACGGGCTCTGAGACACAGCGGCACAACGTTAGGTGCCGACCGCCGGAAGGTTGTTGGTCGAGTGAGGCGAAGCAAGAACGGTCCCGAGCCGTCGGCCCGGGGCAACTTCACCCCGCCGCCGCGCGGAGCGGCGTCCGCCCATGTGTCAGGTTCGGAGCCGACGGCCACGCCCGCTTCCAGCGGCGGCCGTTTCTCCCCGCGCAACTGGCGGGTGCCGACCCGGCTGAACGCGATCCTGCTCATACCCGTGGTGGTCGGCCTCGTCATGGGCGGCTTCCAGGTGAAGAGCTCGATCGACACCTGGCAGGAGGCCGAGGACGCGGAGAACACCGCGCGTCTGGTGCGGGCCGCACTGGCCTACGGCAACGAACTGCTCGTCGAGCGCGACGTGACCGCCGCCCCCCTGCTCCAGGGCAAGGGCGAGAAGGACAAGACGGTCGTACAGGCCCGCGCGAACACCGACAAGGCGGCCGACGCCTTCGACGAGGCCGTCCAGAACATGCCGGACCGGCCCAACCTGGTGCGGCGCCTGGAGCGCTTCCGCGAGGTGGAGCCGAATCTGGCGAAGCTCCGCAAGGCCGCCTACACCGACCAGCTCTCCGGCGTGCAGACGGAAGAGGGCTATGTCGACACCGAGCACCGGCTGCTGGAGTTCGCCAACGAGCTCGGCCTGGGCACCGGCAACATCACCAGCTACGGCCGTACGGTCTACGCCATCTCGCTGACCAAGGGCGCGCTCTCCCTGGACCGCTCCATCGGCATGCACATGCTGATCAAGCCCGGTCCCGAGACCGCGGACCTGGCCAAGCAGCGGGTCGCCCTCACCTCGTACGCGTACCTGGAGGGCATCGCCATCCAGGAGTACACGAGCGGTGGCACCGAAGGGGACATCACCAAGCTCTCGCAGGCCGAGACGCAGATCAAGGCCGACGGCGCGAAGATGGCCGCGGAGGCCAAGGCCAAGGACCCGGACTACGTTCCGCCGCCCTCCAACCCCACCACGATGGTCACGAAGCTCGCCTCGCTGTCCTCCACGGACACGAGCGAGCGTGCCGCCCTGGCCCAGGAGGGCATCACCGCGGAGAACTGGTGGGCGGTCACCACGCTCAAGTTCAACGCGTACAACGCCATCGAGAAGGACCTGGCCGACACCGCGGTGAGCGAGGCCAACGACATCGCCGACAGCGCCAAGCGTGACGCGCTCATCACCGGTGCCGCCGTCGTGGTCGCCCTGCTCGCCGCGTTCATCCTGGCCGGCATGGTGGCCCGCCAGATGAGCCGTGCGATGCGCCAGCTGCGCAACGCCGCCTTCGGTATCGCCGAGCAGCGTCTGCCGATGCTCGTCGACCAGCTCTCGCGCACCGACCCCGGCCGCGTCGACACCCGTGTGCAGCCGATCCCGATCACCACCAGGGACGAGATCGGCGAGGTCGCCCGGGCCTTCGACCAGGTCCACCGCGAGGCCGTCCGGCTCGCCGCCGAGCAGGCCCTGCTGCGGGGCAACATCAACGCGATCTTCACCAACCTGTCGCGCCGCAACCAGTCGCTGATCGAGGGCCAGCTGACCCTGATCACCGACCTGGAGAACAACGAGGCCGACCCGGACCAGCTGGAGAACCTCTTCAAGCTGGACCACCTGGCCACCCGTATGCGCCGCAACGGCGAGAACCTCCTGGTCCTCGCCGGCGAGGAGCCCGGCCGTCGCTGGGACCAGCCGGTCCCGCTGGTCGACGTGCTGCGCGCCGCCTCCTCCGAGGTGGAGCAGTACGAGCGCATCGAGCTGTCCGGCGTGCCGGAGGCCGAGATCCACGGCCGCGCGGTCACCGACCTCGTGCACCTGCTGGCCGAGTTGCTGGAGAACGCCACCACGTTCTCCTCGCCGCAGACCAAGGTCCGCGTCACCGCGACCCGGCTGCCCGACGGCCGCATCATGATCGAGATCCACGACAAGGGCATCGGCCTCACCGCCGAGGACTTCGCGGACATCAACCACAAGCTGGCCAACCCGCCGACCGTGGACGCCGCGATCTCCCAGCGCATGGGCCTGTTCGTGGTCGGCCGGCTGTCCGACCGGCACGGCATCCGCGTCCAGCTGCGTCCCTCCGGCGAGCAGGCGGGCACGACCTCGCTGGTCATGCTGCCCGACGCGATCACGCACGGCGGCAGCGGCGGCGAGCAGCAGCGCGACGAGTTCACGGTCTCGCAGATCATCCCGGAGCAGCAGAACTTCCAGGGCGAGAACTTCAACAACGGCCTGCCGATGCGCACGGCCGCGGAGCTGGGCTTCGACGACAGCCGCTACACCGAGGTCCCGGACGACATCAGGGAGCTGGACCCGGTGGGCCGCTCGCTGATGCGTGAGGAGCGCCGCGCGGCCCTGGAGTCCCAGGGCCCCCACGGCCAGCCGTCCGACCAGCAGTCCCCCGACTCCGCCGGGTACGCCGAGGCCTTCGACGGCCCGGGCGGCTACCAGGAGCAGCAGCAGCCCTCGTACGACCCTCAGACGGCGTACGAGGAGCAGCGGCAGCCGTCGTACGAGGAGCGGCAGCAGACGGCCTACGAGGACCCGCAGCGGGCCGCGTACGAGGAGCCGCAGCGACCGTCGTACGACGAGGGGTACTACGCGCCGAACGGCGGCCTGCCGCAGAACGACGCCTTCTCCTCCAACGGTGGTTACCCGGAGCCGGCCTATCCGGAGCCGGTCCGCGAGGAGCCCGCGCCGGCCCGTGCGGCCGCCCCGGAGACGTTCTCGGGCTTCGAAGAGCAGTCCTACCAGGACGACTGGCCGCAGCAGGACGGCTACCGCAACGGGTACCAGGACCAGTACGCTCCGCAAGCGGAGTCCGTGCAGGCCGCTGACGTGAGTGAGCGGGACCGCGTAGGCTTCGAACAACCGGGACCGACCTCCTCCGCCAGCCACGACCTGACCGACGCCGGTCTCCCGCGCCGCGGATCCACCCCGAGCGCCGCGAACGGCTCGGGCGGCGCGCGGCACGTGAACCAGGAGCCGTCGGCCCCCGCCGAGAGCAACGGCGACCCCGACTGGCGTTCGGCGAACGACGCGCGCTGGCAGCAGGCCTCGCAGCTCCGCAAGCCCAAGGCGGGCGGGGTCACCTCCTCCGGTCTGCCGCGGCGGGTGCCCAAGGCCAACCTGGTCGAGGGAGCCGCCGAGACCACCCATCAGGGAGGCCCACAGGTCTCCCGCGCTCCCGAGGACGTCCGGGGCAGGCTGAGCAACCTGCGTCGCGGTGTCCAGCGGGGCCGCAGCGCAGGAAGCGAAACGAACGGTCAGGGCTTCGGTTCTGACAGCACCTACAACCAGGAGCGTTAGTGTGAGCCCGATGAGCCAGGCGGCGCAGAACCTGAACTGGTTGATCACCAACTTCGTGGACAACACCCCCGGGGTGTCCCACACGGTGGTGGTCTCCGCCGACGGACTCCTTCTGGCGATGTCCGAAGGCTTTCCCCGTGACCGTGCCGACCAGCTCGCGGCCGTCGCCTCCGGTCTGACGTCTTTGACGGCAGGCGCCTCCCGTATCTTCGAGGGCGGCGCGGTGAACCAGACGGTTGTGGAGATGGAGCGGGGATTCCTCTTCATCATGTCCGTTTCCGACGGTTCGTCGCTCGCGGTTCTCGCACATCCGGAGGCGGACATCGGCCTCATCGGGTACGAGATGGCGCTCCTTGTGGACCGCGCCGGTACGGTCCTGACACCCGATCTGCGTGCGGAGCTCCAAGGGAGCCTGCTCAACTAGCAGACACACGGTGCGTTTTGGCGTCCCGAGGCCATAAGGTTTCGGGACGCGGCTCCACAGTGATGGGTGCCAGGCACAGTCGGAGGAGGAGAGAAAGTGGCAACACCCCCAGGCGGTTCACCTTCGGGTAACTGGTCGTACGGCCCTGGCCAGGGCCAAGGCGACGGTTCCCAGAACCCGAACCGTTACAACTTCCCCTCCGCACCGAGCCAGCGGCGTCAGCAGCCGTACGCGCCCCAGGGCCCCCAGGGTCCCGGGCCGTCGCCGTACGACCAGCCGCCAGCGCCGCGTATCCAGCCCGTGCAGCCGCATCGACGCACCCCTGAGCCCGCGCCCGCCGGGGCGGCGAACAACCCCCTGGTGCGCCCCTACGCCATGACGGGCGGCCGCACCAGGCCGCGGTACCAGCTCGCCATCGAGGCGCTGGTGCACACCACCGCGGCTCCGCACCAGATGCAGGGGCAGCTGCCCGAGCATCAGCGGATCTGCAACCTCTGCCGGGAGATCAAGTCGGTGGCCGAGATCTCGGCCCTCCTGACGATCCCTCTCGGCGTGGCCAGGATCCTCGTCGCCGACTTGGCGGAGGCGGGCCTGGTCGCCATCCATCAGCCCGGCGGCGACGAGAACGCCGGCGGCCAGCCAGACGTGACACTGCTCGAAAGGGTGCTCAGTGGACTTCGCAAGCTCTAGCGGAGGGCCTTCCCGCTCCACCACGTCCGCGAAGATCGTGGTGGCTGGCGGCTTCGGCGTGGGCAAGACCACGTTCGTCGGCGCCGTCTCGGAGATCAACCCGCTGCGCACCGAGGCCGTGATGACGTCTGCTTCGGCGGGCATCGACGACCTCACCCACACCGGCGACAAGACCACCACCACGGTGGCCATGGACTTCGGCCGCATCACGCTGGACCAGGACCTGATCCTGTACCTCTTCGGTACACCCGGCCAGGACCGCTTCTGGTTCATGTGGGACGACCTGGTGCGCGGCGCGATCGGCGCCATCGTCCTGGTGGACACCCGCCGCCTCGCCGACTGCTTCCCCGCGGTCGACTACTTCGAGAACAGCGGTCTCCCCTTCGTGATCGCCCTCAACGGCTTCGACGGCAACCAGCCGTACAACCCGGACGAGGTCCGCGAGGCCCTCCAGATCGGCCCCGACACCCCGATCATCACGACGGACGCCCGCCACCGCGCGGACGCGAAGTCGGCGCTGATCACGCTCGTGGAGCACGCTCTGATGGCACGCCTGCGGTAGCGAGAGACTCCGGACGGCCCCTGCACCTCCCTCGGGAGGCACGGGGGCCGTTCGCGTGCCCCGGGGCTCACCAGAAGCCCTACGGGGTCGCGGCCGGCCGCCCTGAGCAGGATCTGCCGGATGGATCCCATCCCGTACTTCTCCTGGTCGCTGGAGAGTTCGGCGACCTCCAGGAGGAGGGGGCGGATGTCGACGTGTGCGGCGCGGGCTTCTTCGCACAGCCGGTTCAACTCGACCATCTCGTCCCGAGTGTCGCGGCCGTGGTCCCTGGCGGACAGATAGACGAGGTGGCGGCGGAAGCCCTCGGTCGTCCGCGCTTCCGGGAGGCCGGTGGCCCAGTGGAAGTGGTGGCAGCGCTCCAGCAGGGCGCGCACGGCGACGCGGGTCGGCTCGTCGCCGCCTTCGTAGAGGCCGAGCAGCCGGCTCAGGGCCGCCTCCGCCTCCTCGCGGACGTTCGCCTCGTCCAGCGGCCTGGGCCCTTCCCGCAGGCGGGTCTCCCAGTCGGGGTCGTTGAAGTCGATCGGCCGCTCCCCCAAGGGCTTCACCATCGCGGCGATCAGTTCGACCTCGTCCGCCAACTCGCGTGGCACGCCCACCGCTTCCCCCGCTTCCGTCGCAGGGGCTCCAACCTATGCGCGAAGGCCCCGGCCGCCCAAGGGGGCGGTCGGGGCCTTCGGGGGTTGTGCGCGGGGCTCAGTGCCAGCTGTGCGGGGCGCGGAAGCCGGGCTCGCGCTCCAGGCGGCGCCAGCCTGCCTTCGGGCGGGCTCGGTGGGTCGGGGCGGCAGGGGCGGCCGCCGCGCGGGCCAGGAGGATGGCCGTGATGGCGGCGACTTCCTCGGGCTCGGCGTGGCCCTTCTCGACACGAATGTCAGGCGTGGTCATGGGTGTCAGTCTCCGTGAGAGAGGTTTCCGCGGGGGTACCGCAGAGGTTCCGCAGGGTTACTGCGGGGGGTTGCCGTGCTTGCGGGACGGCAGGTCGGCGTGCTTGGTGTGCAGCATCGCCAGCGACTTGATCAGGACCTCGCGGGTCTCCGCGGGGTCGATGACGTCGTCGACCAGGCCGCGCTCCGCCGCGTAGTACGGGTGCATGAGTTCGGACTTGTACTCCTTGACCATGCGGGCCCGCATGGCCTCGGGGTCCTCGGCCTCGGCGATCTGGCGGCGGAAGATCACGTTGGCCGCGCCTTCCGCGCCCATGACGGCGATCTCGTTGGTGGGCCAGGCGTAGGTGAGGTCCGCACCGATGGACTGGCTGTCCATGACGATGTACGCACCTCCGTAGGCCTTGCGCAGGATCAGGGAGATCCTCGGCACGGTTGCGTTGCAGTAGGCGTAGAGCAGCTTCGCTCCGTGCCGGATGATCCCGCCGTGCTCCTGGTCGACGCCCGGGAGGAACCCGGGGACGTCCAGGAAAGTGATGATCGGGATGTTAAAAGCGTCGCACATCTGGACAAAGCGTGCAGCTTTTTCCGACGCCTCGATGTCCAGGACCCCGGCCAGGGACTGCGGCTGGTTGGCGACGATGCCCACCACCTGACCGTCGAGACGGGCCAGGGCGCAGATGATGTTGCGGGCCCAGCGCTCGTGGACCTCCAGGTAGTCGCCGTCGTCGACGATCTCCTCGATGACCTTGGTCATGTCGTACGGCCGGTTGCCGTCGGCCGGGACCAGGTCGAGCAGGACGTCGCTGCGCCGGTCCGTCGCGTCGCCCGGCTCCACCCGGGGCGGGTTCTCCCGGTTGTTCTGCGGGAGCATCGACAGCAGGTAGCGCACCTCGGCGAGGCACGTCTCCTCGTCGTCGTAGGCGAAGTGGCAGACGCCGGAGGTCTCGGCGTGCACGTCGGCGCCACCGAGGCCGTTCTGGGTGATCTCCTCGCCGGTGACCGCCTTGACGACGTCCGGGCCGGTGATGAACATCTGCGAGGTCTCGCGGACCATGAACACGAAGTCGGTGAGGGCGGGGCTGTAGGCCGCGCCACCCGCGCACGGGCCGAGCATCACCGAGATCTGCGGGATGACCCCGGAGGCCTTGGTGTTGCGCTGGAAGATGCCGCCGTAGCCCGCGAGGGCCGAGACGCCTTCCTGGATACGGGCACCGGCACCGTCGTTCAGGGAGACCAGGGGCGCACCGGCCGCGATGGCCATGTCCATGATCTTGTGGATCTTCGTGGCGTGGGCCTCGCCCAGCGCGCCGCCGAAGATGCGGAAGTCGTGGGCGTAGACGAAGACCGTACGGCCCTCGACGGTGCCCCAGCCGGTGATGACCCCGTCCGTGTAGGGCTTCTTCGCCTCCAGGCCGAAGCCGGTCGCCCGGTGTCGCCGCAGCTGTTCGACCTCGCGGAAGGAATCCGGGTCCAGGAGCAGCTCGATGCGCTCCCGTGCGGTCAGCTTGCCCTTGGCGTGCTGCGCCGCGGTCGCCTTCTCGCCGGGGCCGGCCAGCGCCTGCGCACGGATCTCGTGCAGCTCGGCGACCCGCCCGCGCGCGTCCGTCGGCTCACCCGTCGACTCGTCGGTCGACTCACCCGGCGCCTCATCCAAAACGGTCATGTAGCGACCTTACGAAGTCCACCAAGGAAAGCTCGCCGTCGACTCCGTACAGTCTCCGGACCGTTTCCTTGGTACCCCTGAACAGAACCCGGGCGGCATGCAGCCCTTCTGACTGCTCAGAGGGCATCGCCCTTGTAGGGGTCGCACAAACTCATCCGGTGAGAGTCACCTCACATTCATGGGTGGCACATGCCCTCCCCGGAGTGACACGGAGGCGCAATCGGCGGCCTGCGGAGACCACCTCGACCGATTCGTCCGCGCGGATGACGCCGCTCACCGGGTGCTCCCAGGTGATCTCCAGGGGCTCGCCGGTGCGGGGTGGCTCGCTCACGCAGAGGGTAGCGGTGCGGCCGTGTCGGCGGACCAACACGCTCGCGCCGGCGGACACGGTCAGTCCGCCCGCGGTGCCGGCCTGCCAGAAGGTGGCGGCCGTCAGGCCCAGGGAGGGGATCCTGACGGCCTGACGGACGGTGTCGTTGGCGAGGACCGACAGCCAGTGGCGGTCGGCGGCGCGGGCGGCGACCGTACGCCGGGCGGCTCCGGGCATGAGGACGTAGACGTACGAGGCGTCCACCGGGTCGGTGCCGTGGTCCAGCCAGAGGGTCTGCCAGCGGCGGGTGCGGCGCTCGGTCGTGCCGCCGGTGTTGATGTCCGACCAGGCGCCGGTGCGGTCCTCGCGCAGGGTGCGCAGGTCTCCTGCCGGGAGGAGCCACCCGCCGTGGTCCTCCAGGTGGGCCCAGCCGTGGCCGCGCACGAAGGCCGGGGTGCCGTCCTCGCCCAGGTTGCGGTTGTCGACGACCGTCTCGACGGGGACGCCGTCGGTGCAGGTGATGCCGGCGCCGAGGCACACGACCGCGTCGGCGACGCAGAACCACGACTTGCGGGCCTCCAGGGTCGAGCCCAGCCCCTTCAGATGCTGGCCGATCGCCGCGTACTCGCCGTCGGTCGTGCCGCCGACCCACCGCACGTCCGGCTTGGGTTCGCCCCATCGACCGCCCGCGCGGTCGGGGAGGCGCCTGGTGGAGACGGTGGTGCCGGGGAGGCGGTACCAGTCGACGGTCGGCCAGTACCAGTCGGTGTACTGGTCTCCGCGGCCTCTCGGCCACCAGGCGACCATCCCCGCACCCGTGTGCCAGCCGCGCGGGTTCTCGCCGTTGCCGCACTCGTAGTGCGCGATGCGGTCGCTCGCCATGGCGAGGCTCGCGGTGAAGGCGGGGCGGCGGTGGACGGCGCGGTCCATGGCCGGGAAGAGGTGGTGGCCGGTCGGCTCGGGGGCGGGGGCGACCGGGGAGGCGGCGACGGCGTGCAGACGGGCCAGGTCGGCCACGCCGAACTGGGGCGCCGTCAGGATCGGGGCCACGGTGTCCCGTTCGATCCAGCCCTTGATACGGCCGTACCAGCGCTGCCGTTCCGCGGCGCTCGCCCCTTCGGCGAGCAGGGCGATGGCGGCGATGATCTGCTGCCCGTGGAAATGGTCGCCGCGCAGGACGTGGCGGTCGTCGCTCCTGAGGTGACCCCGGCTGATGGCACGGCCGTTGACGCTGTCCATCACCAGTCCGTCGTGGATCAGGGGCGCGTACGCGTGGTCGACGCTGTCGAGGATGATCTGCCGGTTCGGGTCGGTGACCTCCCACGCGGAGCCGGCGAGCAGCGCGAAGAGGCGGCCGAGGCCGTCGAGCATGACCTGGCCGTACGTCCCCGAGTAGGCGACCCAGGTGTGCTGCACGAACGAGCCGTCCGCGTAGAGCCCGTCCCCCTCGGTCACGTACGGGAAGACCGGCGAGAGGGCGTCCCGGGCGAGGGCGATCCGGTCGGGGGCCCGGCCCAGGATGCCGCGCAGGGCGACGGAGCGGCACAGGTCGACGCGGTTGGCGCCGGTGGAGGTGCCGGAGTAGTCGGTCAGCATCATGTCGGGGATGAAGTGGTCGACGGCGGCGCAGGCGGCTTGGCGTCGGGCGTCGGTGAGGTGGTCGTGCAGGGCGGCCGTGAGGTCCATGAGCAGGCGCGGGCTGCCGATCTGCCATTCCCACCAGTTGCCGTAGCGGGTGGTGGTGGGGTTGTAGACGGTGGCGGAGAGGTGGTCGAGGCCGCGGAGTACGTCCGTGAGGAGGGCGGGGTCGCCGGTGGAGCCGGTGCCCTGCCGGACGTACGCCTGGGCCATGGTCCACAGGCGGCCGTAGCTCTGGGTGATCCCGGAGGGCGGGTCGTAGGGGCGGTCGGGCCAGAGCGAGGTGGGGGTGGGGGTCATGGTGGCTCGGAAGCCGCGGGCGAGGTCGCCGGTTTCGGCGAGACGGGAGGCGTACGGCTCGGTGGCGGGGTCGTAGCCGGTGCCGAGGGTGAGGTCGAGCCAGCGTCGGCGCAGGGTGTCGTAGGGGTCGACGGCCGCGTCCACGGGGAGCCCCGGGGTGGCGGCGGTGGTCGTCGCCATCAGGGCTGCCGTGAGCAGGAGGGCCCGGCGGGTGGGGGCGGGTAAGGCGGAGGGCCGGCGCTGGGGATCCATGACCGTTTCGTCTACCACCTCCGTGCCATCGGGCCAACACTCCGCCGAAGAGGTTGAAGCGTCACCGGAATAGGTCTACGGTCGTCCTTGTTGACCTGGTTGAACGTTCAACATCATCTCGTCGATCCGCTAGGAGCACGTCATGGGCATCTTCGGCCGCAAGGACACCGCCGACACGACCGCCGCGGCGCCCGCCGCCGTGAACCCCGACCTCGCCGCGCTGACCGGTGACTACACCATCGACCCGTCCCACACCACGCTCGGCTTCGTCGCCCGGCACGCCATGGTCACCAACGTCAAGGGCAAGTTCCTCGACTTCAGCGGCTCGCTGCACCTCGACGGCAGCGACCCGTCCGCGTCCACGGCGGCCATCGACGTCAAGATGGACAGCATCGACACGGGTTCCGCGGACCGCGACGGTCACCTCAAGGGCTCGGACTTCTTCAAGACGGACGAGTTCCCGACGATGACCTTCCGCTCGACCTCGGCTCAGGCCCTGGGCGGCGACGACTACCGCATCACCGGCGACCTCAGCGTCCTCGGCGTCACCAAGCCGATCACCATCGACCTCGAGTTCAACGGCGCCGCGAAGGACCCCTTCGGCAACGAGCGCGTCGGCTTCGAGGGCAAGGCGGAGATCCTCCGTTCCGAGTGGGGCCTGACCTGGAACGCGGCGCTGGAGACGGGCGGCGTCCTGGTCTCCGACAAGATCAAGCTGAACTTCGACATCTCGGCGATCAAGAACGCCTGATCCTGCCGGCGGCCGACCCGGTGAGAAGCCCCCGGTGCGTCGTCGAGGCACGCGAGTACTGAGCGCGCCCGCCCTCCGGTCCCCAGGACCGGGAGGGCGGGCGCTCGGCGTGTCATCCCCGCGCCAGTTTGTCGACGGCCGCCGCCAGTTGGGCCTCGCGACTTTCCGGCGTACGGGCGCGCAGGACGGGGAGCATGGCGAGGTACCGGTCCGTCTTGCCGAGGCGCTCGAAGGCGGCCTTGGCACGGGGGTTCCGTTCCAGGGCCGCGGTGAGGCCGTCGGGGACGGTGGCCTCGCGCTGCGACTCGTACGCGGCGGCCCATCTGCCGTCGGCCTTCGCGGACTCCACCTCGGTGAGTCCGGCGGGGCGCATACGGCCGTCCGCCGTCAGCTCCTCCACGCGCCGCACGTTGACCATCGACCAGAGGCTGCCGGGGCGGCGCGGAGTGATCCGTTGCAGGTAGTGCGTGGCGTCGAGACTCCTGCGCCGGCCCGTGATCCAGCCGTGGCACAGGGCCACGTCGTTGACGTCGGCGGCGGTCACGGAGGGCAGGCCCGAGGACTTCTTGGCGACCTCGACCCAGAGGCCCGGGTGGGGGGCCGGGTGGGCGGTGAGCCAGGTGTCGAGGGCGGTCGCGGTGTCGAAGGCTCGGGGGTGCGGGTCTTCGGGGGCGGTCATGGAGACACCGTAGGCGGGAAGTAGGTCAGGAGCTGTCCCCGTTGGAGCCCTCTTGTCGCGGCGGGCACACGCGAGCCGGTGAGCGCTGCGCGCATCGCTGTGCGCATGGCCGAATCACACCCCTTGTGCGGGCCCTCACGGCGTTCTCATAATCCAGCAACAGATTTGACCTGCCCATGCCAGCAAAGAGGCAATTCTTTGTTGCCGACCATGACATGTTCGCGTCAATTCTGCGTTTCGTCGCACGTCCCCAGGTCAACCCCCCACGGAAGGCATCACGTTGAAGAGACTCCTCACGGCACTCAAGAGATGCGCGGCCGTCGGTGCCGCCGCCCTCGCGCTCGCCAGCCTTCAGCCCGTCTCGGCCGCCAACGCCGCCCCCGCCCCCGTCGTCGGCGGCACCCGGGCCGCGCAGGGCGAGTTCCCTTTCATGGTCCGGCTCTCGATGGGCTGTGGCGGCGCGCTCTACACCCAGCAGATCGTGCTCACCGCCGCGCACTGCGTGGGGGCGACCGGCAACAACACCAGCATCACCGCCACCGCCGGCGTCGTGGACCTCCAGTCCACCACCGGCCGGGTCCAGGTCAAGTCCACCAAGGTGTACCGGGCCCCCGGCTACAACGGCACCGGCAAGGACTGGGCGCTCATCAAGCTCGCCGCCCCCATCAACCTGCCGACCCTGAAGATCGCCACGACCACGCAGTACAACACCGGCACCTTCACCGTCGCGGGCTGGGGCTCGGCCTCCGAGGGCGGCGCCCAGCAGCGGTACATGCTGAAGGCCAGTGTGCCGTTCGTCAGCGACGCCACCTGTCGCTCCTACAGCGGCTACAGCGGCCTCGTCGCCGCCGAGGAGATCTGCGCCGGCTACGCGGCCGGCGGCGTCGACACCTGCCAGGGCGACTCCGGCGGCCCGATGTTCCGCCGCGACAGCGCCAACGCCTGGATCCAGGTCGGCATCGTCAGCTGGGGCATAGGCTGCGCCCGGGCCAACGCGCCCGGCGTCTACACCGAGGTCTCCACCTTCGCCTCAGCGATCGCCTCGGCCGCGTCCACGCTCTGACGCGCACCTGATCTCGTACGCCCTTCCCCCGACCTTCATGGGCCCGGCGCGGACGCGCCGGGCCCGTGCCCGTGCCCGTGACCGGTAGCCGGTAGCCGGTAGCCGGTAGCCGGTAGCCGGTAGCCGGTAGCCGGGGCGTACGTCAGAACCCGCCGCCGAAGTCCCCGCCACCTCCGCCGAAGTCGCCGCCACCGCCGAAGTCCCCGCCGCCGAAGCCGCCGCCGAAGTCGTCGGTGTTGAAGTCCGCGCCGGAGACGTCCCCTCCCTCGTAGCCGCCGGCGCCGAAGTCGCCGTAACCGGAGCCGTAGTCGGCGGCGTAGGCCGGGGCGGCCATCATGCCGCCGAGCATCGTGCCGATGAGGAGGCCGGGCAGGATGCCGCCGCCGAAGTAGCCGCCCGCCCACGGGCCGTAGGCGGGGCCCGCGTCCCAGTAGGGGCGACGGCCCTGGTCGGTGTCGACCTCCCGGATCACCGGATCGCGGCCGTCCGCCAGGCGGGTCCGGTCCGCCGCGCAGACCGGGACCTCACGCGGGGCGCCACCCACCGGCGTCCAGGTCGCGTCGGCGACCGAGGGGCCGTGACGCGGGTCGAAGAAGCAGGGCGCCCGGCGTTCGGGCAGCGGCCGTCCCTCGCGGCGGGCGGTGAGCTGGGTGAGTGCGAAGCGGCCGTCCGCCAGGGTCTGGGTGACGGCCCGGACGTCCTCCGGTTTCGCGGCCTCGGCCATGTACGTCTTCGCCTTCTCGTAGGCGTCCAGCGCACGCTCGTAGTCCGCGCGCATGGCGTCGTCCGCGCCGGGCTCCCCGGGGTGGAAGTCGAGACGGTCCAGTTCCTCGCCGAAGGCGGTGATGTCCTCGTCGACCACGACCCGCAGCCTCTCCAGCGCGGCCAGCTGCGCCTCCTCGTGCCGGCGCCGCCTGCGCCGTACGAGCGCGTACGCGCCTCCGCCACCCGCCACCAGGACCACCCCGGCGGTGATCAGCCCGGCGGTGGACCCGCCGCCGCCACCGTCGGAGGCGTCCCAGCCCGTCGGTGCGGAGCCGCCCATGTTCGTCAGGGCGCGGTCGGTGAAGTCGTCGATCTGGGCCTCGGCGCCCTTCTCCGCTGCGACGCTGCTGACGAGGTTCTGTACGGCCGTGGGCGACAGGACCGAGGAGTCGGCGCGGGCGTCGAAGTCGTCGCCGACCCGGATCGCGTACAGGCCGGTGATGCCGGTCGCGGTGCGCAGGTCCGTGAAGAGCTTCCCGGTCGGCTGGTCCGCGGGCAGGACGGCGACGAAGAGGGGCTTGTCGGCGTCCTTGATCTGCTCGGACAGCGCGTCGGCGTCGGCGGAGGAGAGCTGGTCGGAGGCGGCCGGGGCGACGTAGACCGGGTCCTCGCGGAGGGCCTCGGCGATCGTCGACACGTCGGTGGCCGCGGAGGCGCGTGAGGCGCCCGCCGTCAGGACGGTCAGGGCCGTCAGGACGGCGAGCGCCAGTGCGGCAAGCAGTCCGGCAAGGCTTCGGGCCGATAGGGCGACCTTCATACTTCGAAGCTACCCGAAAGCTAACAAAAAAGGCCTATTCGGACTGACGGAACCCGGTCGCTCAGCCCGCCGCCCGATAGGCCGCCGTCAGCTTCTCCACCGCCTCTCCGTACCGCCCGGTCACCAGCAGATGGTCCGCGTCCGCGAAGGGCTTCGCGACCGCTGCCGTGATGTCCTGGTCCACCTTCTGCTGGACGATCAGCCGGGCCCTGGCGACGAGCGCCCGACCGGCCTCGTCGGCACCCGTCCGCTCGGCGGCCCGCGCCCCGACGCCGAGTGCCTTCAGGGTCGCCGCGCCGCCCTCCGGGACACTGCTCAGGGTCGTCAGTCCCCAGCCGTAGGGGAACTGCGGGTCGTACGCCGCGTCGCCGACGTTGATCGGCAGCTGCGCCTGGGACTTCGGCCAGGTCACCGGGAGCTGTCCGGTGAAGGGCCGCCTGCCGTACAGGACGTCGGCCACGCCGTCGCCCTCCGTGCCCGGCAGCCAGGAGGCGACCAGCGCGTCGACGGCGCCGAGCCGGTCCGCGACGAGTTGGGGACGCCCGGAGACGATCAGCACCGCGCACCTCATCGCGGCGCACACCTTGTCGACGGCTGCCTGGTCGGCGGCGGACAGCTCCAGGTCGTGGCCGTTGCCCACGTCGCCCACACCCTCGGCGTACGGGGTCTCGCCGACGACGACCACCCCGACGTCGTGGCCGCCCGTCGGTGCGGAGGCGTCCTTGGAGTAGGTGACGTCGCCGCCCGCGTTCCGCAGCCCTTCGAGGATGGTCGTGCCGGGGGTGATGTCGCCGGAGGAGCCCTGCCAGGTGACGGTCCAGCCGCCGCTCTGGTTGCCGATGTCGTCGGCGTTGGAGCCGGCGACGTACACCTTCTGGCTCTTCTTCAGCGGCAGCAGCCCCGCGGAGTTCTTCAGCAGCACCTGCGACTCGGCGACCGCCTGGCGGGCCACGGCGCGGTGCCCGGCGGAGCCGATCCGGGACGCGCCGCTCGTGTCGGCGTACGGCTTCTCGAAGAGCCCGAGCCTGAACTTCTGGGTGAGGATGCGCGACACGGCGTCGTCGATGCGTTGCTCGCCGACGCGGCCCGCCTCGATCTCGTCGAGGAGCGTGGCGCGGAAGTCCTGGTACGCGTACGGAACCATGATCATGTCGAGGCCCGCGTTGATCGACGTACGGACGTCGGAGGCGTAGTCGCCCGGGAGCTGGTCGATCGCCGCCCAGTCGCTGATGACGAAGCCGTCGAAGCCCATACGGCCCTTCAGGACGCCGTTCAGCATGTCGGCGCGGGCGTGCATCTTCACCGGGCCCCGGCCGTCGCCGGCGATGTCGAGCGAGGAGTAGGACGGCATGACCGTGCCGACACCGCGGTCGACGGCCGTCTCGTACGGCGCCAGGTGTACGGTCTCCAGTTGCTGCCGGGTGACCTTGGTGACGCCCTGGTCGATGGTGTACGTGCCGGTCGTGGACGAGCCGTACCCGGTGCCGCCGTCCCCGACGAAGTGCTTGGCGGTGGCGAGGACCTTGTCGGCGCGTCGCAGATCACTGCCGTCCGGGGCTCCCTGGAGGCCCTGGACGACCGTCTCCATGGCATCGACCAGCGCCGGATCCTCGCCGAAGGCCTCGTAGGAGCGGCCCCAGCGTTCGTCGCGGGTGACGCACAGGCAGGGGGCGAAGTCCCAGGGGACACCGGTGGCGCGGACCTCGGCAGCGGTGACGGCAGCCGTCTTCTGGGCCAGCCGGGGATTCCTGGACGCTCCGACGCCGATGTTGTGCGGCATGATCGTCGCGCCGACCAGGTTGTTGTGGCCGTGCACGGCGTCGACGCCGTAGATCAGCGGGATCTGGAAGCGGGTCGCCTGCGCGCGCAGCTGGAACGCGTCGACCATCTTCGCCCACGCCTCGGGGGTGTTGGGCGTCGGTGTCGAGCCGCCGCCGGAGAGGAGCGAGCCGAGGTCGTACGCGGCGATGTCACCGGGGGCGGTGACCGCGCCGCGCTCGGCCTGGGTCATCTGGCCGGCCTTCTCCTCCAGGGACATGCGGGAGAGGAGGTCGGCGACGCGCTTCTTCACCGGCAACCTGGCGTCGAGATACGGCAGTCCGTGCGCGTCGATCACGATCTGCGGGGTCTCGGACGGGGGTTTGGCGCCGGTGACGGTCAGCTTGAGCGGGATCGTCTCGGCGGACTCCGCCCGCTTGTCCTCGAGGGTGGGGACCTGGACGGTGCGGGTCGTGCCGGAGGGGGTGCCCTCGGGGAAGGTGAACTCGCCCTTGAGTGGCGTGCGGTCGGCGTCCGAGGCGGTGCCGCCGGTCGTCTCGTAGGCGACGGTCACCGGCGCGTCGATCGGGGCGGAGCCGGTGGTGGCGACGGTGAACCGGACGCCGGCCGTGCCGCCCTCCTTCACCGGGTACACGGCGGCGTCGGTCGTCACGCTCGCGCGCAGCGACTGGTCGGCCCTGCCGTACAGCTCGACGCCGTCCATGGCGAAGTCGCCCTTGACGCCCACGGGGAGGGTGACCGCGTATCCCCAGGTCTCGGTCAGGCCGAGGATCTGGTCGATGCCGCCGACGGGCTGGTAGTCCGTGCGGTACGCGAAGTCGGTGAAGGGGATCTCGATCTGTTTCCAGCCGCTGAAGTCGTCCGTGAAGGACGTCGTCCAGAGTTCGGAGGCCTCGCCGTCGGCGCCGCCGTCCTTGATCTCGAAGGCGATCTTCCTGCCGTTGGCCCTGCCGTCCCACCAGAAGCGGATGCCCTTGTGGGCCGACCAGTCGTGGGCGGGTTCGGCGAAGGCGAAGTCGTGGGTGAAGCCGCCGTATCCGCTGATGTCGTAGGTACCGGTGAGGACCTTGTCCCCCTCGGGGGCGTCCTCTCGGGCGGTCAGCCGGAGGGCGGGCGGGTCGTCGGTGTCGCTGCCCCAGGTGAAGATGCCCTCGGCGGGCGGGGAGGCGAAGGGGACTTCACCTTCGAAACGGTCGACGGGGGTGGGGGCGGGGTCGTCGGCGGCGGCCGAGACCGGGCCGGCGGTGGTGAGCGGGAGCAGTGCGGTGAGCAGGGTGGCGGAGGCTAACAGGGCGGTTCTTCGCATGGAACGTCCCTTGGCTCTCGTGGTCCAACGGCTGTCTCTTGCATCGGCTTACGGCTTAGCTCACGCCGTGAGTGAACTGGTGCCCCACCAAGCCGTCAAGACCTCACGTCATGACCGGCAGCCCTCCGCTGTCACCCGGCGGACCTCGCCCCTTCGGAACCCCGCCAGGTACGGGCCGGCGACCGGGCGCAGAGCCTCGGCGAGTTCGGGAAGCTCGCCGAGGACTCCTGTTCGGCGGCGGCTACTCGGCCGGCTCGACCCCGGCCCGCAGCAGGCCGTACGTGTACGCGTCCTCCAGGGCCTGCCACGACGCCGCGATCACGTTCTCGGCGACGCCCACCGTGGACCACTCGCCCGCCCCGTCGGACGTGGAGATCAGGACGCGGGTCGTGGACTGGGTGCCGTGCACGCCCTCCAGGATGCGGACCTTGTAGTCGACGAGGTCGAGCTTGGCGAGCTGGGGGTAGATCTGTTCCAGGGCGACGCGCAGGGTGCGGTCGAGGGCGTTGACCGGGCCGTTGCCCTCGGCCGTGGCGACGATGCGCTCGCCCTTGGCGAAGAGCTTGACCGTGGCCTCGTTGGCGTGGATGCCGTCGGGGCGGTCCTCGACGATCGCGCGCCAGGACTCGACCTCGAAGTACTTGAGGGGCTTGCCCTCCACCTCGGCCCGGAGGAGGAGTTCGAAGGACGCGTCGGCCGCCTCGTACGTGTAGCCCTTGAGCTCGCGCTCCTTGACCCGGTCGACCACCCGCTGGACCAGCGCGCGGTCGCCGCCGAGGTCGATGCCGAGTTCCTTGCCCTTGAGCTCGATCGACGCGCGGCCCGCCATGTCGGAGACCAGCATCCGCATGGTGTTGCCGACCTGCTCGGGGTCGATGTGCTGGTACAGGTCGGGGTCGACCTTGATGGCGGAGGCGTGCAGGCCCGCCTTGTGGGCGAAGGCGGAGACCCCGACGTACGGCTGGTGCGTGGAGGGGGTGAGGTTCACGACCTCCGCGATCGCGTGCGAGATGCGGGTCATCTCGCGCAGTTTGCCGTCGGGCAGCACCTTCTTGCCGTACTTCAGTTCCAGTGCCGCCACGACCGGGAACAGGTTGGCGTTGCCGACCCGCTCGCCGTAGCCGTTGGCCGTGCACTGGACGTGGGTCGCGCCCGCGTCCACCGCGGCGAGGGTGTTGGCGACCGCGCAGCCGGTGTCGTCCTGGGCGTGGATGCCGAGGCGGGCGCCGGTGTCGGCGAGGACCGTGGAGACGACCGCCTGGACCTGCGCCGGGAGCATGCCGCCGTTGGTGTCGCAGAGGATGACCACGTCGGCGCCGGCCTCGGACGCCGAGCGTACGACCGCCTTGGCGTACTCCGGGTTCTGGCGGTAGCCGTCGAAGAAGTGCTCGCAGTCGACGAAGACGCGGCGGCCCTGGCCCTTCAGGAAGGACACCGTGTCGCGGACCATTTCCAGGTTCTCGTCCAGCGTGGTGCGCAGGGCGAGTTCCACGTGCCGGTCGTGGGACTTGGCCACCAGGGTGATGACGTCGGCGCCCGAGTCCAGCAGCGCCTTGACCTGCGGGTCCTCGGAGGCCTTGCCTCCGGCCCGGCGGGTGGCGCCGAAGGCGACCAGCTGGGCGTACTTGAAGTCGATCTCCTGCCGGGCGCGGGCGAAGAACTCGGTGTCGCGTGGGTTGGCGCCGGGCCAGCCGCCCTCGATGAAGCCCACGCCGAAGTCGTCCAGGTGCCGTGCGATGGCCAGCTTGTCCGCGACGGTGAGGTTGATGCCCTCCCGCTGCGCGCCGTCGCGCAGGGTGGTGTCGAAGACGTGGAACGAATCGTCGAGCTCGCTGGTGTCGGTCATGGTGTCAAGGCTCCTGTGTCGGATCTCGGTCTGTACCGGAATGACCGGCTCCACCGTCCTCACATGGTCCCTCGCGCTCTCGCCTCCGGCTGCGGGTGGGCCAGAAATGCGAAAAACCTCTCGCGGGTGCGAGAGGTCTGCGCGCGGGTCGAAGACGACGGTGTCCGCCCGTACCTGGTCGTACGTGGCGGTCACTGCGGACCGGCGCGCCTGCTGCCAATAATCGTGGCGAACGAGAGCACGGGGGCATTCTGGCACAGACCACCTCCGTGCTCACCGTCCGTCTCAGGATGCGAGCAGATGCGTGATCATCGCAGGTGGCGGACGAGGACGTCGTAACCGTCGTTGACGTCTCCGCCCTCGATGAGTGTCGCGTCGGGCGAGGTGAAGGCGATCCGGCGGGCGCCGTTCGCGATGCCGCCGGGGGCGACTTCGGCCGTGGCCGTGCCGCCGGTGGTGTCCGGGGTGACGAGGACGGTTTCGCCGGTCTTCAGGTCGCGCAGGTAGACCGGGTTCTCGGTGCCCCACCGGCTGCCCGGTTCGTCGACCCGGGAGGAGAAGGTGACGTAGCGGCCGTCGGAGCTCACCGCGGGCGCACGGGTGTACGCGGTGGCGGGTCCGCCATGGGTGGCGTGGACGCGCTGGTTGGCGCCGGACGCCACGTCGTGCACGAACACGTTCCAGCTGCCGTCGGTGTCGTCCGGCACCAGGTTGGTGTCGGCCGACTCGAAGACGACGGTACGGCCGTCGCCGCTGATCGACGGCAGCAGGGACTCCCGCTGGGTCTGCGAGCCGTCGTGGGAGCGGTCGATCTGGGTGCGGGCGCCCGTGCCGCGGTCGAGCATCCAGACGTCTCCCCAGTCGTCGCCGCGCGGGCCGTTGGCGTAGCGGTAGTCGTAGACGACGCGGCTGCCGTCGTCGCTGACCGTCGGGGCACCGGCGTTGCGCGGCTCCCAGGTGGGCTTCGGGTGGCTGACGCGCTCGGTGGTGCCGGTGACGCGGTCGTGCAGGAAGACGACGGAGCCGCCCTCCTCGCCGTCGTACTGGCCACCGGCGGTGAAGACCGCGTAGCGCGCGTTGCCGCTGAGCGCGACGTCGGCGCGGCCGGTGCCGTAGCTCGCCGGGATCCCGGTGTCGAGGCGCTCGGTCCGGCCGGTGCGCAGGTCGCGCAGCCGGACCTCGGTGCCGGTGGTGTAGGCGAGGTGGCGGCCGTCGGCGCTGAGCGAGGGGCTGCCGCCGACGGCGACGTGCCGGAGCTTTCCGGTGCGCAGGTCGCGTACGAAGACGCCGCCTTCCGGGGCGCCGGGCAGCAGGTCGGACGCGCTCGAGGAGAAGGCGACGTACCGGCCGTCGCGGCTGGTCACGGCACCCGACGAGGCGCCGTTGCCCGCCTTGTTGTCGGGTGTGACGCTGACCGGCTCGGTGTGCGGGGCGCTGGGCGCGGCGCTGGGCGCGGCGCTCACCGCGGAGCCGGTGAGCGTCATGGCGGCGGTGGCCGCGACGACGGTGGCCGCCAAGGCGGCGCGGTGCCTCTTCGTGCGCATGGTTGTTCCCCCGTTGTCTCTGTACATGGTCTTTCCCCCGTGGTCGTTCGTTGTCATTGCACTGTCCGCAGGAAGACGTCCGCCACCCCGTTGGTGTCCCCCTCCACCAGATCGGGTGACGCCGATTCGAACGCGACGGTCGTGCCGTCGGCGTTGACGGAGGGGTGCCCGGCCGGGAGGTCGTTGCGGCCGCCCCAGCGGTCGACGCTGATCAACTGCCGCTTTCCGGTGGTGAGTTCGAGCAGGTACACGGATCGGCCCGAGGTGTACGCGACCCGTGTGCCGTCCCCGGCGAGCGAGGGCTGCGCGCCCTTGACCCGGGTCGTGGTCCCGGTGTCGAGGTCGCGGACGAAGACGTCCCGGCCCTGCTGGAAGGCGACCTTGCGGCCGTCCGCGCCGAGGGAGGGGGCCGAGCCGCCGCCGACCGTCTCCAGGGCGCCGGTGTCCAGGTCGCGGACGTGGATGTCACCGCCCTGTTCGAAGGCGATGTAGCGGCCGTCGTAGGTGATCGACGGGTTGCCCGCCGCCTTGCCCGAGGGCTCGCTGACCACGTCCGTGGTGCCGCCGTTGAACCGGAAGCGGTAGACGCGGGGTTGAGGGTCCGGGTCGGCGTCGGTGGCGGGCAGGGTGGCGGCGTAGGTGACCCACTGGCAGGTGGGGTCCACGCTGGGCTGTCCCATCCAGGTGAAGCGGACGCCCTGGTAGGAGCCCAGGCTGGTCAGCTTGCCGACCGCGCGGTTGCGGATGTGGACTCCCGGGCCGCCGTCGGATTCGAGCGGGGCCACGTAGCCGACCATGCGTCCGCTGTAGCAGGGCGTGCCCTCGTGGGAGGGGCCCTGTGTGCTGGAGTCGACCTGGGAGAGACCGCCGGCCGCGTGGACGAACACGTTCGTGTGCTTCGGGTCGTCGGTCCCCTGCGAGGTGAAGGCGACGACCTTGCCCTCGCCCATCACCGGGCCGTGGGACGCCCCGGGACGTTGCTGCCCGTCCCGCGTCATGCTGATCCGTTCGGTGACGGAGGGCATCGGGTCCGGGTTCTCCCGGAGCTCGCCCGAGAAGACGAACACGTCCGACTCCCCGTTGGTGTCGCCCGCGACCAGGTGGGACGCCCGCGAACTGAACGCCACCGCACGCCCCTTGGCGGCCAGCATCTCGGATCCCAGCTGGGTGTCCGCGGGGAGAGCCGCCCCGCGCCGGCCCGTCCGCAGGTCGCGCACCCGCACGCCGTCCTCGCCGCCGACGACGGCGTACCGGCCGTCCGCCGTGGCCGAGATGGGCCGCCCCTCGGCCACGCGCCGCGACTCGCCCGTGCGGAGGTCGTGGACGTACAGGCCGCTCCCGGCGTCGAGGAGGACGCGGCGGCCGTCCGCGGTGATGCGGACCAGCGAGGCCTGACCGAGGCCCGTGTCGGCCTGGATCCGCTCGCCGGTCCTCCGGTCCTTGACGAAGACGTCGTCCGGGTCGCCCTCCGTGGGCCCCGGGACCTGGTAGGCGACCCGCTCGCCGTCTCCGCTCACCGAGGCCCCGCGCTTGGAGCCCTCCTCGGCCGGAGAGATCAGTTCGTCGGTGCCGGTGGCCGTGTCGCGGACGTACAGGAGGCGTGTGTTCTGCGGCCCGTGGCGGTTGCCGATGGTGTACGCGACGTGCTTGCCGTCTTCGCTGATCGACTGCGCGCGGCCCAACTCGTTGGAACCGGGAGGGTTCTCGGGCCACAACCGCTCCGAGCGGCCGGTGGCGCGGTCGTACAGGTACGGGGCCAGGAACCGGGTGCCCGCGGAGTAGGCGATACGGTCCCCGTCGGCGCTCGGCATCGGCGAACCGTACGTGTAGCCGCTACCGAGGTCGATCTTGGTGACCCCGCCGGTGGGCAGGTCCTTCACGAGCAGGCACGGCAAGGTCTGCGCGCAGCCGAAGCTCGGCGCGTTGGACGTGAACGCGACGCGCCGGCCGTCGGCGCTGATCGCGGCACCGTCTGACGGCCCGTCGGCCTGGGTGCCGTCGACGCCGGTGCTGACCCGTTCGACGCGCGGTGCGTGCGGTGCGTGTGCCTGCGGTGCGTGCGGTGCGTGCGGTCTCTGCGGTGCCGCGGTGGCACTCGGAACGGCGGCTCCGGCGAGCGCCAGCAGCAGCACCGCACCTAACGAGCCTCTGGACACATGTACGGCTCTGGACATGTTCCCCCCTGTGATCCCCGTGGACGCTCTACCCCCGGCCCGCGCCGTCCTGCCGTCAAGGCTCCCGTCGTCCGCCCGAAGGCAGGCGGGAGCCGCCGCGGCAGGGCCAAGGGCTCGCTCCGAGGCAAACGCATCAGCAGCCATGGGGTCAATCGGCCTTATTGCGTACAACCCGGGCGGGGAGTCACGCGTCCGCGAGGAGGCTTTCATCCAGGAAGTCCCGAACGTGGCCGAAATGCTGCGCCCGGTCCGTGCCGCGCAGGCCGATCGCCACGTGGACGGAGAAACCCGGCAGGGCCGCCGCGGACACGGAGTCCACGGCGGCCCTGGCCGACAACGGGGTCCAGCCCGGTCCAGCCCGGTCTAGCCCAGCTTGTGCATCCAGCCGTGCTTGTCCTCCGTGACACCGCGCTGGATGCCGAGCAGGGCCTCGCGCAGGCGCACGGTGACCGGTCCGGGAGTGCCGTCGCCGTGCGTCCAGGCCGCGTCCTTGGTCTTGGCGTGGCCGATGGGCGTGACCACGGCGGCGGTGCCGCAGGCGAAGACCTCGGTCAGGGCGCCGGAGGCGGCGTCCTCGCGCCACTGCTGCAGCGTGACGACCCCCTCCTCGGCCGTGTAGCCGAGGTCGCGGGCCACCTGGAGGAGGGAGTCGCGGGTGATGCCCTCCAGGATCGAGCCGGTCAGCTCGGGGGTGACGATCCGGTCGCCGTAGACGAAGGCGATGTTCATGCTGCCGCTCTCCTCGACCTTGGTGCGGGTCACCGCGTCGAGGTAGACGACCTGGTCGCAGCCGTTCCTGGCCGCCTCGGCCTGGGGCAGCAGGGAGGCCGCGTAGTTGCCGCCGGTCTTGGCGTCACCGGTGCCGCCGGGGACGGCACGGACGTAGTCCTCGGAGACCCAGATGGTGACCGGCTTGACGCCGCCGGCGAAGTAGGCGCCGGACGGGGAGGCGATCAGCATGAACAGGTACTCGTTGGCCGGGTGCACGCCGAGCGCGGCCTCCGTGGCGAACATGAACGGGCGCAGGTAGAGCGACTCCTCGCCGCCGTGCGGCGGGACCCAGTCGGCGTCCTGCGCGAGCAGCGCGTCGAGGGCCCCGATGAAGAGGTCCTCGGGCAGCTCCGCCATGGCCATGCGGCGGGCGGAGTTGCGGAAACGGCGGGCGTTGGCCTCCGGTCGGAAGACGGCGACCGAGCCGTCGGACTGCCGGTAGGCCTTCAGGCCCTCGAAGATCTCCTGGCCGTAGTGGAGGACGTGGGTGGAGGGGTCGAGGGAGATCGGCCCGTACGGGACGAGCTGCGCGTCGTGCCAGCCGCGGCCCTCGGTCCACTTGATCGTCACCATGTGGTCGGTGAAGTGGCGGCCGAACCCGGGGTTGGCCAGGATCGCCTCGCGCTCGGTGGCGGCGAGCGGGTTGGCGGAGGGCTTGAGCTCGATCGTGGGCGTCGTCATGAGTGGTTGTCCTTCACCGGTCGGATAGTGACGGGCCGCGCTCACGCCCGTACTGCCTGTGGCCAGTGCTAGGACGTCCGAGCATTCCCTCAATCCGCGGCTCCGCGTTCGATTATCTCGCGACGGAGGCCGTGGACGAAAAACAGCGTGAATGCGACCCAGGGGATGATGGTGGCACCCCGGCGGGGACATGCGAAAGCCGCCGGGTGGTGAGTGACCCGGCGGCTTCGAGGTGTTCGCGAAAGCGCGGCGGGTCAGCCGGCTACTCGTACGGCGAGCGCGTCGCCGATCTCCGAGGTGGAGCGGGCGGGCTTGCCGGTGCGCTCCGCGAGGTCGGCGGAGACGGCGTCCTCGATGCGGGCGGCCTCGGCCTCGTAGCCGAGGTGACGCAGCAGGAGGGCGACGGACAGGACCGTGGCGCTGGGGTCGGCCTTGCCCTGACCGGCGATGTCCGGGGCCGAGCCGTGGACCGGCTCGAACATCGACGGGAACTCGCCGCTCGGGTTGATGTTGCCGGAGGCGGCGACGCCGATGCCGCCGGAGACGGCCGCGGCGAGGTCGGTGATGATGTCACCGAAGAGGTTGTCGGTGACGATCACGTCGAAGCGCTCGGGCTGCGTGACCAGGTAGATGGTCGCCGCGTCCACGTGCATGTACTCGGTGGTGACGTCGGGGAACTCCGCCGCCACCTTGTTGAAGATGTTCGTCCACAGGTGACCCGCGAAGGTCAGCACGTTGTTCTTGTGGATCAGCGCGAGCTTCTTGCGCGGGCGGGCCTGGGCACGGGCGAAGGCGTCGCGGACCACGCGCTCGACACCGAAGGCCGTGTTGACGGAGACCTCGGTGGCGACCTCGTGCGGGGTGCCCTTCCTGATGGTGCCGCCGTTGCCCGTGTACGGACCCTCGGTGCCCTCACGGACCACGACGAAGTCGATCTCGGGCTCACCGGCGAGCGGGGTGGCGACACCCGGGAGGAGCTTCGACGGACGCAGGTTCACGTGGTGGTCGAAGAGGAAACGGAGCTTCAGCAGGAAGCCGCGCTCCAGGACACCGGACGGGACCGACGGGTCGCCGATCGCGCCGAGCAGGATGGCGTCGTGCCGCTTGAGGGCCTCGGCGTCCGCGTCGGTGAGGGTCTCACCGGTGGCGTGGTAGCGCTGGGCGCCGAAGTCGTACTCCTTGGTCTCCAGCTTCACATCCTGCGGGAGGACGGCGGAGAGGACCTTCAGACCTTCGGCCACGACTTCCTGGCCGATGCCGTCACCGGGGATCACTGCGAGATTGATGCTGCGAGACATGTCGGCACCGTACTCCCTCGTCCCATGTGATGACACGCACTGTCCGGGATACGGACACCCAGGCGGCGGACAACGTCATCCTGTCGGATTGCGTTCACCCGTACGCAGGACGGGCGTTGGGCCGCGCTGGGAAGTTCACCACCATGGAGACTCCCGACTTCGGCATCCCGCCCGCGCTCGCCCGCCGGATGAGCATGGCGGAACAGCACGAGTACCTGCGCACCAAACTGTCCCGGCGCCGCACGCTGGTGACGGCGGGCGCCGTGGCGGGAGGGCTGCTGACCGGCTGTTCGGGCGGCGGAGCGCCGAGTACGACCGCCAGTGCGCCGGCCGCGACGGCCGCGTCCCGGGTGCACGGCTCCGTCGTCACCCCCTTCGGCCGCCATCTCGCCTTCGGCGCCGACCCGAAGACGCAGATGCGGGTCTCCTGGCAGGTGCCGCTCGCGGTGCGGAAGCCGTACCTCCGGATCGGCACCCGGCCCGACGACCTCGGCCGCAGGATCGAGGCCGAGGTGCGCGACCTGCACACACCCGGACTGACCGGGGTGCGCTCGGCGCTCGACCAGTACTACCTGCACGCGGCACTCGACGGCCTGCGCCCCGGCACGACGTACTACTACGGCGTCGGCCACGACGGCTTCGACCCGGTGTCGCCCGAGCGCCGGAAGACCATCGGCACCTTCCGCACGGCCCCGGCGAGCCCCGAGCGGTTCGTGTTCACCGCGTTCGGCGACCAGGGAGTCGGCAAGGCGGCGGCCGCCAACGACCATGTGCTGCTGCGCCAGGACCCCGCCTTCCACCTGCACGCCGGCGACATCTGCTATGCCGACGTCAACGGCCGCGGCGAGAAGTCCGACGGCTACGACCCCGCCTTCTGGGACCTGTTCCTCAAGCAGAACGAGCCGGTCACCAGGTCCGTGCCGTGGATGGTGACGACCGGCAACCACGACATGGAGGCCTGGTACTCGCCGGACGGCTACGGCGGCCAGCTGGCCCGCTGGTCCCTCCCGGACAGCGGCTTCGACCCGCGCGCGGCACCGGGCGTGTACGCGTTCACGTACGGCAACGTCGGCTTCGTGGCGCTGGACGCGAACGACGTGTCGTACGAGATCCCCGCCAACTTCGGCTACACGGAAGGCAAGCAGACGGCCTGGCTGGACCGGAAGCTGGGCGAGCTGCGGGCAGACGCCTCGGTCGACTTCGTCGTCGTCTTCTTCCACCACTGCGCGTACTCGACCTCCACGCACGCCTCCGACGGCGGAGTCCGTGCCGAGTGGCTGCCGCTGTTCGCCAGGCACCAGGTGGACCTGGTGATCAACGGGCACAACCACGTCTACGAGCGCACCGACGCGATCAAGGACGGCGAGGTCGGCAGGCCGGTCCCGATCGGCGCGTCAACGGACCCCACCCGGGACGGGACGGTGTACGTCACGGCGGGCGGCGGCGGCAAGGACCTGTACGGGTTTCCGGAAGGCGTGAAGGAGAGCTACGAGGGGCACGTCACGGGCCGCGAGTCGGTCGAGACCTTCCGGTGGACGAAGTCGAAGGAGTCCGAGAAGGAGACCGTGGAGTGGTCGCGGGTGCGCTACCGGGGCTTCTCCTTCCTCTCGGTGGAGGCGGAGAGCGGGGCACGGCCGCGCCTCACGGTGTCGGCGCTGGCGCAGAGCGGGGAGCGCGTCGACCATTTCGAGGTGCGGCGCGGCGTCTGAGACCGCGCCGCACCTCGCGGGTGCGGCTCCCGGCTTACATGGGTACTGGACCTGGCCTCAGTGGCCGGTCGAGCCGCCGTTGTCGCGGCGGTCGAGGGCGCGCTGGAGGGCGGCGGCCGCGTTCTTACGGTCGGACTCGCTCGTACGGGAGATACGACGGACTCGGCGGCGGGCGGTCGTCTCGGCCATGGGAAATCGACTCCTTCGAGTTCCTGGAGTGCACGGGGGGGGTTGCGAGACGCCGGAAGGGGCGGGGAGCGAGCCGCAGGGGTTGCCTGCGCGGGGCCCGGCTCACGACCGCCATTCGCTTGGTCGAGCGAGACGTTCGGCTCCTACAAAGTTAAGGGAGGAGCGCGCGTCTGTCTCCACAATTACTCGGACTTCCTACTATCTGAGACGGCGCACTGGCGGTGTACTGGCTCACACCGCGCTGAACTGCGGTTTCACGCGAACGGGCCGGGTCGACGACGACCCGGCCCGTTCCCCCGTGGGGGGTCAGCCCATGTGCGGGTAGGTGTAGTCGGTCGGCGGGACCAGCGTCTCCTTGATGGCGCGGGTCAGCGTCCAGCGCATCAGGTTCTGCGGGGCGCCCGCCTTGTCGTTGGTGCCGGAGGCACGGCCGCCGCCGAAGGGCTGCTGGCCGACGACGGCGCCGGTCGACTTGTCGTTGATGTAGAAGTTGCCGGCCGCGTAGCGCAGCTTCTCCATCGTGTACGCCGTCGCCGCACGGTCGGTCGAGATGACCGAGCCCGTGAGCGCGTAGGCGGACACCGACTCCATCTGGGTCAGCATCTCGTCGTAGCTGTCATCCTCGTAGACGTGCACGGCGAGGATCGGGCCGAAGTACTCGGTGGTGAAGACCTCGTTCGCCGGGTCGCCGCACTCGATGACGGTCGGGCGGACGAAGTAACCGGTCGAGTCGTCGTACGAACCGCCCGCGACGATCGTGCAGTCGGGGTCGGACTTCGCGCGGTCGATGGCCGCCTTGTTCTTGGCGAAGGCCCGCTCGTCGATGACGGCGCCGACGAAGTGGGACAGGTCGGTGACGTCACCCATGGTGATGTGGTCGACCTCGGCGGCGAACTCCTCACGGAAGCCGCTGTTCCAGATCGACGCGGGGATGTACGCCCGGGAGGTCGCCGAGCACTTCTGGCCCTGGTACTCGAAGGCACCGCGGGTCAGGGCGGTCTTCAGGACCGCGGGGTCGGCGCTCGGGTGGGCGACGACGAAGTCCTTGCCGCCGGTCTCGCCGACCAGGCGCGGGTAGGAGCGGTACTTCTCGATGTTGGCGCCGACCGTCTTCCACAGGTACTGGAAGGTCTTGGTCGAGCCGGTGAAGTGGATACCGGCCAGGTCGCGGTGGGCCAGGGCGACCTCGGAGACCTCGATGCCGTCACCGGTGACGAGGTTGATGACGCCCTTGGGCAGACCTGCCTCTTCCAGGAGCCGCATCAGCAGCACGGCGGCGTGGGTCTGGGTCGGGGACGGCTTCCAGACCACGACGTTGCCCATGAGCGCGGGCGCGGTCGGCAGGTTGCCCGCGATCGCCGTGAAGTTGAACGGCGTGATCGCGTAGACGAACCCCTCGAGCGGGCGGTGGTCGAGGCGGTTCCAGACGCCCGGCGAGTTGGCCGGGGGCTGCTCGGCGAGCAGGTCGCGGGCGTACTTGACGTTGAAGCGCCAGAAGTCGACCAGCTCGCAGGGGGTGTCGATCTCGGCCTGCTGAGCGGTCTTGGACTGGCCCAGCATGGTCGAGGCGGCGAGCGTCTCGCGCCAGGGGCCGGCCAGCAGGTCCGCCGCGCGCAGGATGATCGCCGCGCGGTCGTCGAACGACATCGCGCGCCAGGCGGGCGCGGCGGCGAGGGCCGCGTCGATGGCGTCCTGGGCGTCCTGCCGGGTGGCGTTGCCGTACGTACCGAGGACGGCCTTGTGGTTGTGCGGCTGCACGACGTCGAAACGCTCACCGCCACCGAGCCGCTGCGCACCGCCGATGGTGCACGGGAGGTCGACCGGGTTCTCGGCCAGCTCCTTCAGCTTGGCCTCCAGCCGGGCGCGCTCGGGCGAGCCGGGCGCGTAGCCGTGCACCGGCTCGTTGACGGGGGTGGGGACCTGGGTCACAGCGTCCATGGGTTCCGTAACTCCTTACTGAGCGGTGTTGCGAGCGGTGTGCGGCTCAGTCCTTGGTGAGGATCGAGCGGGCGAAGAAGCGGAGGTTCGCCGGCTTCTCCGCCAGGCGGCGCATGAAGTAGCCGTACCAGTCGGTGCCGTAGGCGGTGTAGACGCGCATCCGGTGGCCCTCGGCGGCGAGCCGCAGGTGCTCGTCGCTCCGGATGCCGTACAGCATCTGGAACTCGTACTCGTCGAGCTTGCGGCCGGAGCACCGGGCGAGTTCCTGGGCGATGGAGATGAGGCGTGGGTCGTGGGACCCGATCATCGGATACCCCTCCCCCGCCATCAGGACCTTCAGGATCCGCACGTACGCCTTGTCGATCTCGTGCTTGTTCTGGTGGGCGACCTCGGCGGGCTCCTTGTACGCCCCCTTCACCAGCCGTACCCGGCTGCCGTTCTCGGCGAGGCGGCGGGCGTCGGCCTCGGTGCGGAAGAGGTAGGCCTGGATCACGCAGCCGGTCTGCGGGAATTCCTTCCGCAGCTCCTCGTGGATGGCGAACATCGAGTCGAGGGTGGTGTGGTCCTCCGCGTCGAGGGTGACGGTCGTACCGATGGCGGCGGCGGCCTCGACGACGGGCCGGACGTTGCCGAGAGCCAGCTCGTGACCACCGGGGAGGGCCTGGCCGAACATCGACAGCTTCACCGACATCTCGGCGCGGGCGCCCAGCTCCAGCTGCTTCAGCCGGTCGACGAGCTCCAGGTAGGCGTCCCGCGCGGCGGCGGCCTGCGCGGGCGTGGTGATGTCCTCGCCGACGACGTCCATCGTCAGCTCCAGGCCCCGGTCCGTCAGCGCCCGGACGATCGGCACGATCTCGTCGACGGTCTCGCCCGGGATGAAGCGGTCGACGACCCGCTTGGTCACCGGGGCGGCCGAGATCAGGTGGCGCATCCGGTCGCTGCGCGACGCGGCGAGAATCACGGGACCCAGCACGGGGAACCTCCACATACCAACCCAGACGAGGCCGTTTCCCAACGTTCCGGGAACGGCACGGAGAACCACCGTGAAACCTAAGGATCCCTCCGATCGTCTGCCATCGACAGCTGTCACGCATCCGTGCCCCAGATCTCAGACAGATGTATGAAGGGCTTGCGGATATGCGGGAGAATGCCCGGGTGACGTCGGATTACAAGGACCACAAGGGCGACTACCAGGAGCTGGTCGACGAGGTCTCGGAGATCCTCGGCGCCCCGGCGACGCTGGAGAGCCGGGACTTCGAGCTGATCGCCTTCGGCGCGTACGACAGTGAGGGCGAGCTCGACGCCGCCGCCCTGGACCCGGTGCGCACCCGCTCGATCCTGACCCGCCGCTCGACGTCCGCGGTCCGGACGTGGTTCGAGGGCTTCGGCATCACGCGGGCGACCGGCCCGGTCCGCATCCCGCCGACCCCGGAGGCGGGCGTGTACCGGGGTCGCGTCTGTCTTCCCGTACGCCATCGGGGGGTCGTCCTCGGTTACGTCTGGCTGCTGGCCGACGATCCGGGGCCGACCGAACGGCAGCTGACGGCGGCCATGGAGGTGACCGCCCGCATCGGCGCGCTGCTCGCGGACGAGGCGCAGCACGGGGCGGACCTCTCGCGGGAACTGCGGGCGGTCCTCACGGCCGAGCGCGACTGGCAGCGCGACATGGCCGTCGCCGAACTCCGCACCGCCCTCGGGCCCCGCACCGACACCCTTCACACCGTGGTGTGCGTGGCCCCCTGGCCGTCGGCCGGCCCGGACGACGCCCCGTCGGTCCGTACGGTGCCGGGGGCCACCGCCCTGTGCACGGTGCCGTGGGAGACGACCGCCACGTCCCTGGCCCTGCTGGTACGGCTGCGCTCGGCGGACGTGCTGGCGCCGGCCACGTCGGCGGCGGGGCGGTTGCTGGAGCAGGCGCGCGGCACTGAGGCCGCCGCCGGCATCGCGCCCGCCCGAGCCGGGCTCGCGGAACTGGGGACGGCCTGGCGGGAGGCCTCGGCCGCCGCCCGCGCGGCCCTGGCGGAACCCCACCTCGGCCCGGTCGCCGAGTGGGCGTCGATCGGCCCGTACCGCCTGCTGACCGCCCTGCCCCCGGAGACGGCCCACGACCCCGCCGTACGCACGCTCCTCTCCCCCGCCCACCGCGAACTGGCCCGCACGGCGGAGGTCTACCTGGACTGCGCGGGCCAGGCGGGCCGGACGGCGGCGGAGCTGGGCATCCACCGCCAGACCCTCTACTACCGGTTGTCGCGGGTCGAACAGCTCACGGGGCTGGACCTGGACGACGGGGAGGACCGGCTGCTGCTGCACATGGCGTTGAAGAGGGCACGGCTGTGAGCGGTCGGGCGGCCAGGGCGGCGGTGCCCAGCGGTGACCAGGTCGGCGGGACACGGAATTATTGAAAACGATTGTCATCGTGCTACGGTCGCCGCACTCACCCTTGACCACCCCTTTACCCGGAGGGTCCCGTGCGCCTGCCCGCCCACCGCCTGCTCCCCGCCACCGCCCTCACGGCCGCCTCCGCCCTGCTCACCGGCTGTTTCGCCGGTGCGGAGTCGGCCACGGGTGACGAAGGGGGCGGCAAGCGAATACGCGTCGCGATGATGCAGCCCCCGCGCTCCGGGCTGTCCCCGCTGTCCGACGACGCGTTCAAGCTGTCCCGCTGGTCGACGGCCGAGACGCTGGTGAAACTGGACAAGGAGGGAGACGCCGCACCCGCGCTGGCCACCAAGTGGACACAGTCGGGCAAGAGCTGGACCTTCACCCTCAGAGACGGGGTCACCTTCCACGACGGCACGGAGCTGACCGCCGAGACCGTCGTCCGCTCCCTCACCGCGGCCGCCGGCGCCGCCCCCAAGCCCCGCATCCTCGACGGCGTCGAACTGACGGCGAAGGCCGAGGGCGAGGACACGGTCGTCGTCACCACGGGCGACGAGGACCCCCTCGTCCCGCAGCGGCTCAGCTCCCCGCAGCTGTCCATCCTCGCGGCGAAGGCGTACACCGGGAAGACGGTGAACCCCGTGGGCGCCGGCACCGGCCCCTTCGAGCTGACCAAGGTCAACGGCACCTCCTCCGCCACCCTCGACCGCTACGGCGCCTACTGGGGCGACAAGGCCGAGTCCCCCGGCATCGACGTCAGGTTCGTGCCGGACGGCACCGCCCGCGCCGCCGCCCTCCGCAGCGGCGAGGCCGACATCGTCGAGGCGGTCCCCGTGTCGCAGGCCGCGCTGCTCGACGAGGACCTGATCACCGAGGTCCCGATGCCGCGCACCAACACCCTGTATCTGAACACCGGGAAGGGCGCCTTCGAGGACGCCTCGCTGCGCGCCGCCGCCCGCGAGGCGGTCGACGCCGAGACGATCGTGAAGAGCGTCTACGAGGGTCGCGCCGACGTCGCCGCAGGGCTGCTGGGACCCGCGCTGCCGTGGGCGGCCGAACTGCGTACGCCGGTGTCCCGCACCAAGGCGGGCGACCCGTCCGGGAAGACCATCACCATCGGCACCTTCACCGACCGCGCCGAACTTCCCGAGGTGGCGGCCAGCCTCCAACAGCAGCTGCAGAAGGCCGGCTTCAAGGTGAAGCTGGACATCCGCGAGTACGCCAACATCGAATCCGACGCGCTGGCGGGCGAGTTCGACGCGTTCATCCTCTCCCGGGCGACCGTCCTCGACTCCGGCGACCCGGCCGCCTACCTCTACAGCGACTTCGCCTCCGACGGCTCCTTCAACATCTCCCAGCTCGCGAACCCCACCGTGGACAAGGCGCTGACCAGGGCGGGCGGCACCGAGAGCGGCGACGCCCGCCGCAAGGCCGTCATCGAGGCCGAGGCCGCCGTGCTCGCCACCGACGCGGCCGTGCCGATGCTCCATGAGCGGGTGATCCAGGGCGACGCCGCCGGGGTCGTCGACGCCGCCCACGACCCCCGCGAGCGGGAGCTGGTCACGGCGGACACGCACGTCAAGTGAGGCTCCGACCAAGAGCGGCCGGGGCGACCCGGGCCGTCTGTCTCCTCACGGTCCTGACCACCGTGGGCCTGTTGCCCTGGCTCTCCGGCCGCGACCCCGCCCTGACGGTCCTGCGGGCCCGCTCCGCCGAGCAGGAGCCGACCGAGGAGGCTCTGGACGCCGTACGCCAGGATCTCGGCCTCGACGCGGGACCGCTGCCGCTGCTGGGGAGTTGGGCCTCGGACCTGCTGCACGGAGACCTCGGCACGTCCTGGGTCTCCGGCACCGACGTCCTGCCGTCCGTGGTTTCCGGGCTCCAGGTGTCGCTGGCGCTGATGGGTGCGGCCTTCGCGGTCGCGGTGCTGCTGGCGTGCGCGCTGGTGGCGCCCGTGCTGGTGCGGGGGCGGGGGTCGTCCGGGGCGTGGGCCGCGATGCTGGCGGCCGTGCCCGAGTTCCTGCTGGCCACCGTCGCGTTGCTGGTGTGCGGGGTGTGGCTGGGGTGGCTGCCGACGTCCGGCTGGCAGGGCCCGCAGTACATGGTCCTGCCCGCGCTCGCCCTCGGCGTCCCCGCGGGCGGTCTGCTCGGCCGGCTGGTGGCGGACGCGCTGCCCGCCGTGCTGGACGAGCGGTGGGTGGAGCTGTGGCGAGGAGCCGGAGTCACCCGCCGGAACGTCTCGGCGGCCGCCCTGAGGCGCGTACTGCCGCCGCTGGTACCGCAGTTCGGGATGGTGGCGGTGGGGCTGACGGGTGGCGCGGTCGCCGTCGAGACCGTGTTCGCCGTGCCCGGCATCGGCCGTACTGCGCTCGGCGCTGCCAAGTCGCAGGATCTGCCGCTGCTCCAGGGCGCGGTCCTGGCTCTGCTGCTGCTCGGCCTGGTCACGGGGGCGGTCGCGGCGCTCGTAAGGCGTCGGCTGCTGGGCCCGGCGCTGCGGGACGCCGGGCTGTCGCTGCCGCCGGTGCGGCCGGTTCGCGCGCATCCGGCGATCCCGGTGGCCCTCGCCGTCCTGCTCGCGACGGCGATCGGCTGGGGCCTGCTGCGCGACCCGTACGCACTCGACCCGACCGCCCGGCTGGCCGCGCCCTCCTGGTCGCACCCGCTCGGCACCGACGGCCTCGGCCGGGACGTGCTCGCCCGGCTCGGCCACGGCGCGGCCCCGACGGTCGGCACGGCGGCGGCGGTGTGTCTGCTGAGCCTGCTGCTCGCGCTGGCGCTCGGCTTCCTGCCCGGTGTCGCGGCCGGCGCGGCGGACATCGCGAACGCCCTGCCCCCGGTGATCGTCGGCATCCTGGTCGCGGCGGCGTCCGGACCCGGCACCGGCGGAGCGGCCCTCGCGGTCGCGCTGATCTCGTGGCCGCCCCTGGCCTCGCACGCGGCGGCGCTGGTGCAGGAGGTGCGCGCGTCCTCCTTCCTCACCGCCCAACGGGCCATCGGCGCAACCCCGTCGTGGATCCTCACCCGGCACGTCCTCCCGTCGGTGGCCGCGCCCGTCGCCCGGCACGCCCTGCTGCGCCTGCCCGGCATCGCCCTCGCCCTGGCCTCCCTCGGCTTCCTGGGCCTCGGCGCCCAGCCGCCCGCCCCCGAGTGGGGCCTGCTCCTCGACGAGTCCCGCGCCTACGTGGAACGCGCCCCGTGGGCGGCCCTCGCCCCCGCGGTGGCTTTGGCCCTGCTCGCGGGACTGGCGGTGTCGGGAGCGGCGTACGCCCAGGGCCGACGCGTCACCCGCGACACCAGGAAGGCGGCCCCCGTTGGAGTCTGAGGCACTTCTCTCCGTACGCGATCTGCGGATCGCCTTCGACGGCGTCGAGGCCGTGCGCGGCCTGTCCTTCGACGTCCGCCCGCGCGAAGTGCTGGCCGTCGTCGGCGAGTCGGGCGCGGGCAAGTCCCTCACGGCGCGGGCGCTGCTGGGCATGCTGCCGCCGGGCGCGACAACGAGCGGGAGCGTACGACTGCTCGGCGAGACCGATCTCGCCGCCCAGCGCGGCCGCCGCATCGCCCTCGTTCCGCAGGACGCCCTGTCCGCACTCTCCCCCGTGCACCCGGTGGGCGACCAACTCGCCGTCGCCGTGAGGTCGGTGGCCGGTGTGTCGCGCAAGGAGGCCCGGGCCCGGGCGGTGGCCGCGCTCGACCGCGTCGGCATTCCGGACGCCGCCCGCAAGGCGCGCGCGTACCCGCACGAGTTCTCCGGCGGTATGCGGCAGCGGGCGGTGATCGCGATGGCGACGATCAACGAACCCGACGTCCTCGTCGCCGACGAGCCGACCACCGCGCTGGACGAGGAGCGCCGGGACCAGGTGCTCCGGGTACTCGGCGAACAGCGGGAAGCGGTCGGGGCGGCGCTCGTCCTGGTCACGCACGACCTGGACGTCGTACGACAACACGCGGACCGCGCGCTGGTCATGTACGCCGGACGCCTGACCGAACTCGGCCCGGCCGAAGAGGTGTTGACCCGCCCGTCGGCCCCCTACACGGCGGGCCTGCTGGCGTCCCTCCCCCAGTACGCCCCCGCCGGCCGCCGCCTGCCCACCCTTCCCGGCAGCCCGCCCGCGCCGGGCGCGCTGCCGCCGGGCTGCGCCTTCGGCCCGCGCTGCCCGATCGCGGCGGACACCTGCCACCACGAGGATCCGGAGCCGCGCCCGGTGGAGGGACGGCTGGTCGCCTGTCACCGCTGGGCCGAAGTCCCCCACCCCGCCGTCGAGTTGTTCCTGGAGAAGCCGTATGCCTCTTCTTGACGTCCGCGACCTCGTCGTACGCCACGGACCGGTCACGGCGGTGGACCACGTCTCCTTCGCCCTGCACGCGGGAGAGACGCTCGCCCTGAACGGCCCTTCCGGCTGCGGCAAGTCCTCCACCGCCCTGGCGGTACTGCAGCTGCGCCGCCCGGACAGCGGCGAAGTGCGCTTCGAGGGGCGGGAGCTGACCACCCTCGGCGAACGCGAACTCCGCCCGCTGCGCCCCCGCATGCAGCCCGTCTTCCAGGATCCGTACGGCTCCCTCAGCCCCCGCCACCGCATCCGCGACGCGGTCGCGGAACCACTCAGGGTCCAGGGCCGCTGGAGCGCGGACGACGGCCCCGCCCGAGTGGCCGACCTCCTCGACCGCGTCGGCCTCGACCCGTCGTACGGCGACCGCCACCCGCACGAACTCTCCGGCGGCCAGTGCCAGCGCGCCGGCATCGCCCGCGCGCTCGCCTCCGAGCCGCGCCTGCTGATCCTGGACGAACCGGTGTCGGCCCTCGACCCGTCCGTCCGGGCCGGCGTGCTGAACCTGCTCGCCGACCTCCAGGACGAGCTGGGTCTCGGCTACCTGTTCATCTGCCACGACCGGGCGGTCGTACGGCACTTCGCGGACCGGGTGCTGGAGATGCGGGACGGGCGGGTCACCCCTTCGTGACGGCGGCGATCACCTGGCGCAGCCCCTCGGCGAGCTGCTCCGCGCCGGGGGCGGTCTTCGGGTCGAAGGTCCACTGCGCGATGAGGCCGGTCATCAGGGTGAGGTAGAACGCGCCGAGGGTGTCCACGGTCTCGTCCGAGACGTCCTCCTCCCGGCCGCCCATGAGCAGCGGGATGAGCCCGCGCGCCGCCTCCCGCTGGGCCAGCGCCAGGTGATCGCGCACCTCGGGCATCTCGTCACCCATGACCAGGACCTCCATGCTGAGGTGCCAGATCGAACCGGGATCCCGCATGGTGCCGACGATGTTCGACCACACCCCCTGGAACCGTTCGACGGATCCCGGCTCGGTGGCGCTCGTGGCGATCCCGCCCCCGTCGAAGGCGTCGCCCAGCGCTTCGACCAAGGACACGTACGCCTGCGCCAGCAACGCGTCCTTCGATCCGTAGTGGTAGCCGATCGACGCCAGGTTGGTGCCCGACTCCTTCACGATGTCGCGCGCCGTCGTACGCGCGAACCCCTTCCGCAACAGGCAGCGCTTGGCGCCTTCGAGCAGATCCTCACGGTGTCCCATGCGCAGCAGCGTACCCGGATCCATACGACTGTCCTAGACAGGCGACTTACACAACCGACTTGTACAAACGATTTATACAGACGTACTAGACAAGCGTTTAAGACGCTCGTACAGTCCTCAGGCATGACGAACCCGACGCGTACTTCCGCAGGCCCCCGTGCCGGCCGCCGCGAATGGACCGCCCTCGCCGTGCTGATGCTTCCGCTGCTCCTGGTCTCCATGGACGTCTCGGTGCTCTACTTCGCCATCCCGGCGATCAGCGCGGACCTGGAGCCGAGTGGCACCCAGCAGCTGTGGATCTTCGACATCTACGGTTTCGTACTGGCCGGCCTGCTGATGACGATGGGCTCCCTCGGCGACCGCATCGGCGGTCGCAGGCTGCTGCTGATCGGCGCCGCGGCCTTCGGCACCGCCTCCCTGGTGGCGGCGTACGCGCACAGCGCCGAGACCCTGATCGCGGCGCGTGCGGTCCTCGGCATCGGCGGCGCGACCCTCATGCCGTCGACGATGGCGCTGGTCCGCACGATGTTCACCGACTCGGCCCAGCGCGCGAAGGCGGTCGGCCTCTGGTCCGGCGTGATGACGGCCGGTATCGCACTCGGCTCGGTGATGAGCGGCGTGCTCGTCGAACACTTCTGGTGGGGCTCGGTCTTCCTGGTCAACCTGCCCGCGATGGTGCTGCTTCTGGTCCTCGGCCCGGTCCTGCTCCCGGAGTCGAAGAGCACGAACCCCGGACGTTTCGACCTGCTGAGCGTCCCGCTCTCCATGGCAGCGGTCCTGCCCGTGATCTACGGCCTGAAGGAGATTGCGTCCGAGGGCTGGAACGTGCGCTACGTCGTGTCGGTGACCGTCGGCCTGCTCTTCGCCGCGCTGTTCGTCCACCGCCAGCGCACCACGGCCTCGCCGCTCATCTCACCGGCGCTGTTCCGCAACCACGGCTTCACCCCGGCGGTCGCCCTCAACCTCGTCTCCGCCTTCGGGATGATGGGGTCGGCCTACTTCACCACGCAGTACCTCCAGTCGGTCCTCGGCAAGAGTGCCCTGGAGGCCGCGCTGTGGAGCCTGCTGCCTTCCGTGCTCATCGGCGCCGCGGGGCCGCTCACGGCCCACCTCGCGCAGCGGGGCGTGCACCGCGCCCACCTCGTCGCCGCAGGCTTCGCGGTCAGCGCGGGCGGCTACGCGCTGCTGGCCCTGGTGGACACGGACTCCCTCTGGCTGCTGCTGGCCGCGTGCGGCGTCCTGGCCTCCGGCGCCGTCACCGTGATGTCCCAGCTGACCGACCTGGCCATGAGCACGGCCCCGGTCGAGAAGGCGGGCGCGGCCTCGTCGCTCCTGGAGACGGGCACCGAGTTCGGCGGCGCCCTGAGCATGGCCGTCCTGGGCGCGATCGGTACCGCGATCTACCGCCACGACATGCCGGCCTCGGCCCCCGCTCCTGCCCGCGAGACCCTGGGCGGGGCGCTCGCCGTGGCCGACGGGGTACCGGGCCTGGCGACCACGGCACGAGAGGCCTTCACCAGCGGGATGCAGGCGGCCTCGGTCGCGGGGGCGCTGGTACTTGCGGGGGCGGCGGTGCTGGCGGCCGTGACACTGCGGCGCGTTCGGGTGCCGGAGGAGACTCCGGAACCGGAAAAGGTCCCGGCATGACGGAAGCCGGGTGCGCCGAGGATTCTCGGCTCACCCGGCTTCTCGCCGTCAAGCGTCAGACCAGGTTCACCGCGCGGGCGGACGTCGCGCCGATCTCCTCCGCGACCTCCGCCAGCACGCCGGCGGGCACCGTGTCGTCCACGGTCAGGACGGCCAGCGCCTCGCCACCCGCCACCGCACGCGACACCTGCATGCCGGCGATGTTGATGCCGGCCTCGCCGAAGACACGGCCCACGGTGCCGACGACACCCGGACGGTCCTCGTACCGCAGGACGACCATGTGGTCGGCGAGCGCGAGGTCGACGTCGTACTCACCGACCGCGACGAGCTTCTGCAGGTGCTTGGGGCCGGCCAGGGTGCCGGAGACCGCCACCTCCTCGCCGCTGCCGAGCGTGCCGCGCACGGTCACGACGTTGCGGTGGTCGGCCGACTCGGAGCTGGTCGTCAGGCGCACCTCGACACCACGCTCCTGCGCGAACAGCGGGGCGTTGACGTACGACACCGTCTCGTCGACGACGTCCTCGAAGACACCCTTGAGGGCACTGAGCTCCAGCACCTTCACGTCGTGCTGGGTGATCTCGCCGTACACCTCGACGTCGAGGCGGACCGCGACCTCACCGGCGAGCGCGGTGAAGATACGACCGAGGCGCTCGGCGAGCGGCAGGCCCGGCTTGACGTCCTCGGCGATGACACCGCCCTGGACGTTGACCGCGTCCGGGACCAGCTCGCCGGCCAGGGCCAGGCGCACCGACTTGGCGACGGCGATACCGGCCTTCTCCTGCGCCTCGTCGGTCGACGCCCCGAGGTGCGGGGTGCAGACGACCTGGTCGAGCTCGAACAGCGGGGAGTCCGTGCAGGGCTCCTTCGCGTACACGTCCAGACCGGCGCCGGCGACGCGGCCCTCCTTGAGCGCCGAGTACAGCGCCTCCTCGTCGACGATCCCGCCGCGCGCGGCGTTGACGATGCGCACCGACGGCTTGACCTTGTGCAGCGCCTCGTCGCCGATGAGACCCAGCGTCTCGGGGGTCTTGGGCAGGTGCACGGTGATGAAGTCGGCGACCTCGAGCAGCTCGTCCAGCGACAGCACCTTGACGCCCATCTGCGCGGCCCGCGCGGGCTGCACGTAGGGGTCGTAGGCGACGACCTTCATGCCGAAGGCCGACATCCGCTGGGCGACGAGCGCGCCGATACGGCCCAGACCCACGACACCGAGGGTCTTCTCCGCGAGCTCGACGCCCGTGTACTTGCTGCGCTTCCACTCGCCGTTCTTCAGCGCGGTGTTGGCCTGCGGAATGTGGCGCGCGGTGGCGAGCAGCAGACCGCAGGCCAGTTCGGCGGCGGTCACGATGTTCGAGGTGGGGGCGTTGACGACCATCACGCCGGCCTTGGTGGCGGCGGAGACGTCGACGTTGTCCAGGCCGACGCCGGCTCGTGCGACGACCTTCAGCTTGTTCGCGGCGGCGACCGCCTCGGCATCGACCTTGGTGGCCGAGCGGATCAGGATCGCGTCGACGTCGGCGATGGCGGGCAGCAGCTCGGCCCGGTCCGCGCCGTTGACGTGCCGGATCTCGAAGTCGGGGCCAAGCGCGTCGACAGTGGCGGGCGACAGCTCTTCAGCGATGAGTACGACAGGTTTCGAGCTCACGTGAGTCCTCACATGTCCAATGCGGACGGCCGTCCCGACGGCCGCATGCGGTGGAGGGTTGCTAGCCGCGTGGAAGACGCACGACGCTGTGGGCCTGACGCGTATGTAATGCAGCAGTCTAGTGCCGCAACGGAAGTCGTCTTACGCCTCCACGGAAGGATCACTCGTCCGTGGCTGGACACCGTGGACAAGCGGTTACCCGTGGTTCGGCGACGGGGCCGCAACGACATCGCCGCGGCCCCGCCCCCGCGGCTCACGCCTCGTCGTTCACCCACGACATGAGCTTGCGCAGCTCCTTGCCGGTGGTCTCCAGGAGGTGGTTCTCGTCCTGGGTCTTGTACTCGTTGTACTTCTTCAGACCGCCGTGGTACTCGGCCATCCACTCACGCGCGAAGGTGCCGTCCTGGATCTCGGCGAGGACCTTCTTCATCTCGGCCTTGGTGGCGTCCGTGATGATGCGCGGGCCGGTGACGTAGTCGCCCCACTCGGCGGTCTCGGAGATGGACCAGCGCATCTTGTCGAGGCCGCCCTCGTACATGAGGTCGACGATCAGCTTCAGCTCGTGCAGGCACTCGAAGTACGCGATCTCCGGCTGGTAGCCGGCCTCGGTCAGCGTCTCGAAACCGGCCTTGACCAGCGCGGCCGTACCACCGCACAGAACGACCTGCTCACCGAACAGGTCGGTCTCGGTCTCCTCGGTGAAGGTCGTCTTGATGACGCCGGCGCGGGTGCCGCCGATGCCCTTGGCGTACGAGAGGGCCAGCTCGAAGGCGCTGCCGGTAGCGTCCTGCTCGACGGCGGCGATGCACGGAACGCCGCGGCCCTCCTCGTACTGGCGGCGCACCAGGTGGCCGGGGCCCTTGGGGGCGACCATGCAGACGTCGACGCCCGCCGGGGGCTTGATGAAGTCGAAGCGGATGTTCAGGCCGTGGCCGAAGAAGAGGGCGTCGCCGTCCTTGAGGTTGTCCTTGATGGACTCCTCGTAGACCTGGGCCTGGATCGGGTCCGGAACCAGGATCATGATGACGTCGGCCTCGGTGGCGGCCTCGGCCGGGGTCACCACGCGCAGGCCCTGCTCCTCGGCCTTCGCCTTGGACTTGGAGCCCTCGTGCAGACCGACACGCACGTCGACACCCGAGTCACGGAGCGACAGCGCATGGGCGTGGCCCTGGCTGCCGTAACCGATGACCGCGACCTTGCGGCCCTGGATGATGGACAGGTCGGCGTCGGCGTCGTAGAACAGCTCGGCCACTTTGGGTTCTCTCCTTGTGTGCAGGTGTTGCGTCCCACCGTATGACGGCGAGCGGAAGTGGAGTTTCGGGGTCTCGGTATACGGGCGGTCGGTGGTCTCCGACCGCCCGCTCCTTCTCTCAGGCAGACCGGTCCAGGGCGCGCAGCGACCGGTCGGTGATCGAACGCGAACCACGGCCGATCGCGATCGTGCCGGACTGGACGAGCTCCTTGATGCCGAACGGCTCCAGCATCTTCAGCATCGCCGACAGCTTGTCGCTGCTGCCGGTGGCCTCGATGGTGACGGCCTCCGGGGAGACGTCGACGGTCTTGGCGCGGAAGAGCTGGACGATCTCGACGATCTGGGAGCGCGTCTCGTTGTCGGCGCGCACCTTCACCAGAACGAGTTCCCGCTGAACGGCGGATCCCGCCTCCAGCTCGACGATCTTCAGCACGTTGACGAGCTTGTTGAGCTGCTTGGTGACCTGTTCGAGGGGCAGTTCCTCGATCACGTTCACCACGATGGTGATCCGGGAGATCTCGGGGTGCTCGGTGACGCCGACCGCGAGCGAGTCGATGTTGAAGCCGCGGCGGGAGAACAGGGCGGCGATCCGGGCGAGGATGCCGGGCGTGTTCTCCACCAGGACGGAGAGCGTGTGCTTGGACATGTCTCTTGGGTCTTCCTCGCTCAGTCGTCTTCGTTGTCGCCGAAGTCGGGGCGGACGTCCCGAGCGGCCATGATCTCGTCGTTGGAGGTGCCGGCGGCGACCATCGGCCACACCATGGCGTCCTCGTGGACGATGAAGTCCACGACGACCGGGCGGTCGTTGATGGAGTTGGCCTCTTCGATGACCTTGTCGAGGTCCTCCGGGGACTCGCAGCGGATCGCGTAGCAGCCCATGGCCTCCGACAGCTTCACGAAGTCGGGGACGCGGGTGCCGGCGCTCGGCTGCTTGCCGGAGCCCGCGGCGGAGCCGCTGATCGATGCAGTGGGGCCGGAGTGCAGCACGGTGTTGGAGTAGCGCTGGTTGTAGAAGAGGGTCTGCCACTGGCGCACCATCCCGAGGGCGCCGTTGTTGATGATGGCGACCTTGATCGGGATGTTGTTCAGGGCGCAGGTGGTGAGCTCCTGATTGGTCATCTGGAAGCAGCCGTCGCCGTCGATCGCCCAGACCGTGTGGTCCGGGGCTCCGGCCTTGGCGCCCATCGCGGCCGGGACCGCGTAACCCATCGTGCCCGCGCCGCCGGAGTTCAGCCAGGTCGCCGGTTTCTCGTACTGCACGTAGTGCGCGGCCCACATCTGGTGCTGGCCCACGCCCGCGGCGAAGATCGTGCCCTCGGGAGCGAGCTGCCCGATGCGCTCGATGACCTGCTGCGGCGAAAGGGATCCGTCCTCAGGCTGGTCGTAGCCCAGAGGATAGTTCTCGCGCCAGCGGTTGAGGTCCGTCCACCAGGCGGCGTAGTCGCCCCGGTGACCCTCGCTGTGCTCCTTCTGCACGGCCTGGACCAGATCGGCGATGACCTCGCGGGCGTCACCGACGATCGGCACGTCGGCCGCGCGGTTCTTGCCGATCTCGGCCGGGTCGATGTCGGCGTGGACGATCTTGGCGTGCGGGGCGAAGCTGTCCAGCTTGCCGGTGACGCGGTCGTCGAAGCGGGCTCCGAGGGCGACGATCAGGTCGGCCTTCTGCAGCGCGGTGACGGCGGTGACCGCACCGTGCATGCCCGGCATTCCCACGTGCAGCGGGTGGCTGTCGGGGAATGCACCGAGCGCCATCAGGGTGGTGGTGACGGGCGCTCCGGTGAGTTCTGCGAGGACCTTCAGTTCGGCGGTGGCGTTGGCCTTCAGGACGCCGCCGCCGACGTACAGCACGGGCCGCTTGGCGGCGGTGATCAGCTTGGCGGCCTCACGGATCTGCTTGGCGTGCGGCTTGGTCACCGGGCGGTAGCCGGGCAGGTCCATGACCGGCGGCCAGGAGAAGGTCGTCCGCGCCTGGAGGGCGTCCTTGGCGATGTCGACCAGGACCGGGCCCGGGCGGCCGGTGGAGGCGATGTGGAACGCCTGAGCGATCACCCGCGGGATGTCCTCGGCCTTGGTGACCAGGAAGTTGTGCTTGGTGATCGGCATGGTGATGCCGACGATGTCCGCCTCCTGGAAGGCGTCCGTACCGATCGACGCGGAGGCGACCTGGCCGGTGATCGCGACCATCGGCACGGAGTCCATGTGGGCGTTGGCGATCGGTGTGACGAGGTTGGTCGCACCGGGGCCCGACGTCGCCATGCAGACCCCGACCTTGCCGGTGGCCAGGGCGTAGCCCTCGGCCGCGTGGCCCGCGCCCTGCTCGTGCCGGACCAGAACGTGGCGCACCCGGGTGGAGTCCATCAGCGGGTCGTACGCCGGGAGGATCGCACCGCCGGGAATCCCGAATACCGTCTCGGCGCCGACCTCCTCGAGAGAGCGGATGAGGGACTGCGCTCCCGTGACGTGCTCGGGCGCGGACTGGTGTCCTCCGGAACGGGGCCGCGGCTGCGGATGATGGGCCCCGGTGGCCTGCTCGGTCATCGGCATTCTCTTCTCGATGCTGAGGGTTTTTGCGAAGTTCGTGCGGTGTACGGCTTTTGTACGGCAGGTGTCTGTGCAACAAAAAACCCCTCGTGCCGTGAGGCAAGCGAGGGGAGCGCGCCGGGTGCGGTCGCTGGGAGTTCCGGGTCCGTCCGGAGGTCACCAGCGTCAGCCGACGCGCTTTCCAAGTACGAGAATTCGGGTGCGCATGGCACAGACCCTCTCCCCGGCGCACACTCACTGTCAAGTGGGTGGGACGGGAGTCTCATTATGTGAGCGCAGGGCCGGTCCGTCACCGAGACCGCGACCACACCACTGGTGTACACCCCCGCGCTCCTTTCCCTCGTTCGTTCACCTCCGGGGCGCCGCAGTCGGTGTCGAGGCCGCGACCGGGCTCAGCCCTTCGGGCCTCCGTGCGGCAGGACCCTCGGCACCGACGCGCCCCTGCGGCTCTCTCACGCCGCCCGCGAACGCGGGCTCCGCCGGTCCGTGCGGCACCGGGTAGTGGCCGGATCCGAGCGCTCTGCGCAGCCGGTACTCGTCCAGCGGGCCGGAGAACGCCATGCCCTGTCCGTGCGTGCACCCCATCGCGCGCAGCGCCACGACCTGCTCCGGCAGGTCCACGCCGTCGGCCACGGACTGCAGCCCGAGATCGCCGGCGATGCGCAGCAGCCCACTGGTGATCTTGTGCAGCCGGGCGGACTCGACGACTCCCTCGACCAGATCGCGGTCGAGCTTCAGTACGTCGACGGGGAGCCTGCGAAGGGCTGTGATGGCCGCGTATCCGCTCCCGAAGCCGTCGAGGGCGATCCGGACGCCGAGCCTGCGCAGGGCGCTCAGACGGCGCTCCAGCTCGTCCAGCGGGGCCCGGGGGTCGGTGTCGGACAGCTCGATCACCAGCGATCCGGACGGCAGCCCGTGCCGGGTCAGCAGGGCCTCGATCGAGCCGAGCGGCATCGAGCGGTCCAGCAGCCGGCGCGCACCCATCCGGACCGTCACCGGCACGGACAGCCCGTTCGCGGCGCGCTCGGCGGCCTGCTCGACGGCCTCCCCGAGGATCCACCGGCCCAGCTCGGCCGTCTTCTCGCTGTCCTCGGCCACCCGCAGGAACTCGGCGGGCGTGAACAGCACGCCCTGCGAGGAGCGCCAGCGCGCCTGGGCGGCGACCGACGTGATCCGGCCGTCCTCCAGGCACACCACCGGCTGGTGCAGCAGGGTGAACTCACCGTCGTTCAGCGCGGCACGCAGACGCGTGGCCAGCTCCGCCTTGCGTACGACGTCCTGCTGCATCTGGGGGGCGTACAGCTCCACGCGGCCCTTGCCGCCCGCCTTGGCGCGGTACATGGCCAGGTCCGCGTTGCGCAGGATCTCGCCCGCGCCGAGGCCCGGCTCGGCGAAGGCGACGCCGATGGAGGCGTTGACCCGGACATCGTTGCCGTCGATGAGGTAGGGCTGGGAGAGCGTGATCCTGAGGCGGTCGGCGAGGTCCATGATGTGACGCTCCCGGGCGGGGCGGTCACGGGCGCCGTCCCCGACGATCAGGGCCGCGAACTCGTCGCCGCCCAGCCGGGAGGCGGTGTCCCCGTGCCGGACCGCGTCCTGGAGCCTGCGGGCGGCCTGGACGAGCAGTTCGTCCCCGGCCTGGTGCCCGATGGTGTCGTTGACGGCCTTGAAGCCGTCGAGGTCGATGAAGAGGACCGCCGTGCCGCGCAGGGCCGCGCCGCGGTCGGAGGAGCGACGGCCGGACAGGGCCTGCTGGACGCGTCGGGTGAACAGGGCGCGGTTGGGCAGGTCGGTCAGCGGGTCGTGCTCGGCGTTGTGCTGCAGTTGCGCCTGCAGGCGCACCCTTTCGGTCACGTCCCTGCTGTTGAAGATGAGGCCGCCGTGGTGCCGGTTGACGGTGGACTCGACGTTGAGCCAGCCGCCGTCGCCGGAGCGGAAGCGGCACTCGATGCGCGTGGTGGGTTCCTCCTGCGGGCTGGCGGCGAGGAAGCGGCGCACCTCGTGCACCACGCAGCCCAGGTCCTCCGGGTGGATGAGGCCGGCCAGTTCCGTACCCACGAGTTCCTCCGCGGGTCGGCCGTAGACGCCGGCGGCGGCCGGGGAGACGTACCGGAGGATGCCGTTCGGAGCGGCGATCATGATGACGTCGCTGGAGCCCTGCACCAGGGAGCGGAAGTGGTTCTCCTTCTGCGCCAGCTCCTGGGTGAGGGTGATGTTGTCGAGCAGCATGATGCCCTGGCGCACCACGAGGGCGAGCACGACGGTGCCACCGGTGAGGAGCACCACGCGGTCGACGCTCCGGCCGCTCAGGACGTTGTAGAGGATCCCGAGCGTGCAGACGGCGGCGGCGAGATAGGGCGTGAGGGCGGCCAGCGAGCCGGCGATCGGCCGGGCCGCCGGATACCGGCTGTGATCGTCTCCCGGCACGGGCGGGCGCTGGTGCGGGCCGGTGCGCTGTCCTGGCAGGTGTTCGTGCACCACGCGCGTGTGCCCCTCCGTCCGGCGCCGGTCGAGGCGCTGCCTCAGGGGGTCAGGTCGGCCGCGCCGCGGGGCGGCCCAGGGGGCGTAGGCGAGCAGCAGCGAGCCGGCGAACCATCCCGCGTCGAGCAGTTGCCCGGAGCGGTAGGTGTGGTGCAGCAGCGGTGAGGTGAACAGCGCGTCGCACATCACGGTCAGGGCGAGCGCCCCGATCGCGGTGTTGACCGCCGTACGGTTGACCGCCGAGCGCCGGAAGTGCAGCGCGAGCACCATGCTGACCAGAGCGATGTCGAGCAGCGGATACGCGAGCGACAGCGCGGCGTGCGCCACGCTCGACCCCTCGGACTTCGCCGCCTGTGCGAGGGCCAGGCTCCAGGACAGGGTGAGCAGCGAGCCGCCGATCAGCCATGCGTCCAGACCGAGGCAGACCCAGCCCGCCTTGGTCACCGGCCGCTTGGCGAGCACCAGCAGTCCCACGATCGCGGGCGGCGCGAAGCACAGGAAGAAGAGATCCGCGGAGCTGGGGTTGGGCACGGGCCGCCGCAGGACGACTTCGTACCACCCCCAGATGAGGTTGCCGACGGCCGCCATCGCCGAGGAGAGGGCGAAGAGCAGCCAGGCGGGCCGGAAGCAGATACGGCGCCTACGGGCGTAGAGGAAGCAGGACACCGCGGCGGCGCCCGCCGCGGCGCTCAGCCCGAAGTCACCCATGATCAAGGCTACTTGCCGTGATCCCCAGCCGAGCGCGGAACCGGCGGCGTATCCCGCGCACACCAGGGCCAGAACGAGTTGGCGGACCGTGCCCGACGCGCAGTTGAGGGCCGGTGGGCGGGTCGGCCTCGCCCCCGGCGCGGGCTGTACCCGCCGCGCCCCGTCAAGGGCGGTCGTGGATGGCGGGGGCGAACTCACCGGACCCTCCCGGTCCGAGCCGCTCCAGGGTCCCGGGGATCCCGGTGCGCTGGGTGCGCATGCCTCCTGCGGCTGTTGTGCCTGCGGTGGTGACGGTTGTGAGGGTGATGGCTCTGCTGACCGTCGTGCTGACCGTGATGACCGCCGTGGCTCCCGTGATGGCCGCGTCGGCGCGCGGCCGTGTGCCAGGGTCGCCGCCGACGGCCCCGCCGCGTCGGATCGCTCGTCCATAGGCCGTGCATCGCCCGTCGCCCCCCTCACAGTCTCAAACGTCCATCCCCGGCGCCGAACGGTGCGCGGCGCAGCCCCTGTCGGGACGATACACCAGTCTCGTCACTCAGGGACATAGTTCCTCTACGCTCCGTGACGGCCAGCGGCGACGCGAGCACGGAGCGCGTCCGTGAGGTTGCGGAGGGTACCGGAAACGGATGACACGCTTGTTGCGCCGGTCGTGCGGGGCGTGCGCGCGGCGCTCATCTCACAGGCGTCACGCGCCGGTTGGGCCCGTCGTAAGGATCACGTTGCGCAGGGGCTCCCGGTTCACGAATCGGCTCAACTGGTCCACCAGCAGTCGCTTGGCGCGGGGCAGGAACGCGGAGGTGGGTCCGCCGACGTGCGGGCTGACGAGCACGCCGGGCGCCTGCCACAGGGGGTGCCCCGGGGGCAGCGGTTCGGGGTCGGTGACGTCGAGGGCGGCGGTGATACGGCCGCTCTCCAGCTCGGCGAGCAGCGCCTTGGTGTCGACGACCGGGCCCCTGGCCACGTTGACCAGCAGCGCGCCGTCCTTCATGCGGGCCAGGAAGTCGCTGTTCACCAGGTGGCGGGTGGTCCCGGTGAGGGGCGTGGCGAGGACGATCACGTCCGCCTCGGGGAGCAGGGCGGGAAGTTCGGTGAGCGGATGCACCGGACCGCGCGCTGTGGTGCGCTCGGAGCGCGCGACGCGCGCCACCCGCGCGACCTCGAAGGGAACGAGCCGGTCCTCGATCGCTGATCCGATCGAGCCGTATCCCACGATGAGGACGTTCCGGTCGGCGAGCGCGGGCCGGAACCCGCCGCGCCACTCCCCCTTGTCCTGGGCCCGTACGAAGTCGGGGACACCGCGCAGGGAGGCGAGGATCAGGGTGAGCGCCAGCTCGGCGGTGCTGGCTTCGTGCACCCCGCGCGCGTTGCACAACCGCACGCCGGCAGGCAGGTACTTGAGGCCCGGCTCGATCGCGTCGGTGCCGGCCGACAGCGTCTGCACGACCTGCACCGAGCTCATGCGGGGCACCGGCCGCAGTCCGACCGCGATGGGCTTCATGTAGGGGACGACGTAGTACGCGCAGTCGGCCGGATCCGCGGGAAAGTCCTCACCACCGTCCCAGAAGCGGTAGTTCGGGCCTTCGGGGAGCCCTTCGATGTCTTCCGGCGGAATGGGGAGCCACACGTCTGCAGTCATGGTCAGGAGGCTATGTCAGGCGCTACCGGACGCAGAGGTTAGGTTGGGGGGCCAGGAGAGGGAGGGTCACGGCCAGGTGGAGCGCAGGACGATCGGCGCGGCGGCGCTCACGGTGGGGGCCGTCGGACTCGGGTGCATGCCGATGAGCTGGGCGTACAACGGTTCGCGGCAGCGCGGCGACGAGTCGCTCAGGGCCGTGCAGCGGGCGCTGGATCTGGGCTCGACCCTCCTGGACACGGCCGACATGTACGGCCCGTTCACCAACGAGCTGCTGCTGGGGCGGGCGCTGAAGGAGCGGCGCCAGGACGCCTTCGTGTCGACCAAGGTCGGTCTGCTGGTGGGCGAGCAGCACATCGTGGCCAACGGCCGCCCCGGCTATGTGAAGCGCGCCTGCGACGCCTCCCTGCGCCGCCTGCAGACGGACGTCATCGACCTCTACCAGCTCCACCGGGCGGATCCCGAAGTGCCGGTCGAGGAGACCTGGGGTGCGATGGCGGAACTCGTCCAGGCCGGAAAAGTAAGGTCGTTGGGGCTGTGTGCGATGGGCGCGCGGGGCGGCCGCAGGTCCGGGGCCCGGCTGCACGACGGGACGATCCGGCAGTTGCAGCGGGTCCAGCAGGTCTTCCCGGTGAGCGCGGTGCAGGCCGAACTGTCGGTGTGGTCGCCGGAGGCGAAGGAGTCGCTGCTGCCGTGGTGCGAGGCGCGCGGCATCGGCTTCCTGGCGGCGATGCCGCTCGGCAACGGCTTCCTGACCGGCACGCTCACCCCCGGCGAGGGCTTCGAGCCGGACGACGTGCGTGCCCGCCACCCCCGCTTCACCGCCGAGATGATGGCCGCGAACCAGCCGATCGTGGCCGGCCTGCGCCGGGTGGCCCGTCGCCACGGCGAGGACGTCACGCCCGCTCAGGTGGCCCTGGCCTGGGTGCTGACGCAGGGACGGCACGTGGTCCCGGTGCCGGGCGCCAAACAGGAGCGCTGGGTGACGCAGAACGCGGGGGCGGCGAGCCTGCGCCTGACGGCCCAGGACCTGGCCGAGGTGGCGGAGCTGCCGGGGGCGCAGGGATCCTGGGAGTAGGGATCCGGGGGTCACCGCGTGAGGTTTCGGGGATCGGGTTGCGGTGATCGGGAACCTGTGAGGCGCGAGCGGTGTATGACAAGGAGAACCTGCCGCGAGACCGCCCCGTCGAAGGGACCATGATCGTGCAACGTCGAGCTGTGTCGGCCGTATTGGCCGCGACCGCGCTCGTGCTGACGGCCGGCTGCTCCTCCGACGGCGGAGGTGAATCGTCCAACGGAAGTGACAGCGTCCCACCGAGCAGTACGACCTCGGGGTCGTCACCCACGGAACGGGCCGCCGACCCCACTCCCCCCGCCAAAGGCTCGGTGAAGGTCGTCCGCACCGTCACCCAGGGCCTGAGCACCCCCTGGGGCCTGGCCCCCATCCCGGACGGCGACCTGCTGGTCTCCTCCCGCGACGAGGGCACCCTCACCCGGGTCGACGAGGAGACGGGCAAGAAGACCGAGCTGGGCGAGGTGCCCGGGGTGTCGCCGGCGGGCGAGGGCGGCCTGCTGGGCATCGCCCTCTCCCCGGACTTCGCCTCGGACCACATGGTCTACGCGTACTTCACCTCGGCCTCCGACAACCGCATCGTCCGCATGCTGTACGACGAGCGGAAGCCGGCCGGTGAGCAGCTGGGCGCACCCGACACGATCTTCAGGGGCATCCCCAAGGGCGTGATCCACAACGGCGGCCGGATCGCCTTCGGCCCGGACAAGATGCTGTACGCGGGCACGGGCGAGAGCGGTGACACCGGTCTGTCCCAGGACACCAAGTCCCTCGGCGGCAAGATCCTGCGCATGACTCCGGAGGGCGAGCCGGCCCCGGGGAACCCGTTCCCGAACTCGCCGGTGTACTCATACGGCCATCGCAACGTGCAGGGCCTCGCCTGGGACGACAAACAGCGACTGTTCGCCTCGGAGTTCGGTCAGGACACCTGGGACGAGCTGAACGCGATCAAGCCGGGCGACAACTACGGCTGGCCGGAGGCGGAGGGCAGGTCGGGCGGCTCCGAGTACCACAACCCGGTGGCCCAGTGGGGCACGGACGACGCCTCCCCCAGTGGTGTCGCCTACGCGGAGGGCTCCGTCTGGATGGCCGGCCTCAAGGGTCAGCGCCTGTGGCGCGTTCCCCTGAAGGGCACGGCGGCCTCGGCCGAACCGCAGGCTTTCCTGGAGGGCGAGTACGGCCGTCTGCGCACGGTGGTCGCGGCGGGCGGCGACAAGCTGTGGCTCGTCACCAGCAACACGGACGGCCGGGGAGACCCGAAGGCGGGCGACGACCGGATCCTGGAGATACAGGTCAGCTAGGGCCTGTGTCGTCCGGGGAGGCGTCTTCCTCCTCCGGCTGCGGCGGCCGTACGACGACCTTCCCCGACGTGAGGTCTATCGGCCCGCGTCCGGGGTCGCCGTCGCCGACGTCCTCCCGGGTGAGCTCCAGCCGCTTCTGCTCGTCGCGGGTGTGCTTGCGACCGGGGGCGAACAGTTCCTCGAAGGGGTTGAACACAAAGTCTCCCTCAGCCGGTGTCCTCTTCAGCGTAGGCCTCAGGGCGCCGTCCGCATGGTGAGCGTTTCGGACGGGAACAGCCCCAGACGGTGCGCCACCGCCGCCGCCTCGCCGCGGCCCGAGACACCGAGCTTGGCCAGGATGTTCGAGACGTGGACGCTGGCCGTCTTCGGGGAGATGAAGAGTGCCTCGGCTATCTGGCGGTTGGTCCGGCCTGCGGAGACCAGGCGCAGGACGTCGCGTTCCCGGCCGGTGAGGCCCAGGATGTCGGCCGGGTCGGCGGGGGCGGGCGTCTGCCCGGAGGGCCGGTTCAGGGGGAGGCGGGCGCGTTGGGCGAGGAGGGTGACGGAGTCGGCGAGGGGGCGGGCGCCGAGGTGGGAGGCGACGGCGTGGGCGAGGCGGAGGAGTTCCGTGGCGCGATCGCGGTTGTCGCCGTCCGCTCCCGAGAGCAGCAGGGCCTCGGCCAGGCGGTGGCGGACGCGGGCGAGGTCGTAGGGGCGTTCCAGGGCCTCGAAGGCGGTGACCACCTGCGTCCAGGTGTCCGCGCAGGTGCCGCCCTCGGCTCGGAGCAGTTCGGCGCGGACCCAGCACTCGTAGGCCTGCCAGACGGGGACGTGAGTGGGGAGGAGCTTGGCCGTGGCGCGGATGCGTTCGAGGATCTCGGTGCGGCCGGGGTCGGCGGCGGGCAGGTCGCGGGCGTCGGCCTCCGCGGCGGCCGCGCTGAGCAGCATCCGCCAGACGTAGCGCTGGGTGGCGGGCGGGAAGCCGGCGTCCATGGCGCGTCCGAGTTCGGCGCGGGCGTCCAGGAGGCGGCCCTCGCCCGCGGCGATGCCGATCGCGATGCGGACCAGGGGCAGCTCGTGCTGGGGTGCGCGGTCGTGGTTGCCGAAGTGGCCGCGGGCGGCGGTCAGATGGCCGGCGGCGGTGGCCAGGTCTCCTCGGGCCAGGGCGAGTTCGGCACGGAGCGTGGCGTGGAAGCCACGGGGCTTCGCGCTCTGGCCGACGCGTTCGGCCTTGGTGCCCGCTTCGGCGGCGCGGTCCCAGCGGCCCAGGGAGTACAGGGTTTCCGCGAAGTTGCCCCAGATATAGGCCTCGGAGTCCAGCAGGCCGAACTTCTGGGAGTAGGCGAGGCCTTCCTCCAGGATCGGCACGGCCTCCTTGGACCGGCCGACGGATTCGAGGGCGTCGGGCAGGTTCACGTAGGCGCGGCCCCCGATGGTGGAGATGCCGTACTCGACCGTCCGCTGCTTTACCTCGAACATCTCGGCGAGCCCCGCCTCGACGTCACCGGCCTCGACCATGAGCCCGCCGAGCGTGAGGCGGGCGTTCATCTCGGTCTCGCGGACGCCGACCATGCGCGCGTACTCCACGGCACGTTCGGCGGCCGTGAAGGCGTCGGGTCCCGGTGCGTGCACCATGGACCAGTTGGCCACGTTGGCGAGGACCTCGGCGTGCACCTCCGAAGGCGGCAGACCGCGTACGAGTTCCTGGGCGGTGGCCAGTTCGGACCAGCCGTCGCCGCGGGACAGCGCCTGGATCAGACGCGAGCGCTGGGTCCAGAACCAGGCGGCGCGCAGAGGATCGGCCTCGTCCTCGAGCAGCCGCAGCGCCCGCTTGGTGATCTTCAGGGCGCGTTCGCGTTCCGAGCACAGCCGTCCGGCGACCGCGGCCTCGGCCATCAGGTCGAGGTAGTGCAGCGGGGTGGTGGCCGGGTCGCAGCCGCTGGGGGTTCCCCCACGCCTTTCGGGCAGTGGGGGAGGATGGACCTCGGTGTAGTCGGCTGGGTGCAGCTGTGCGCGGACCTCTTCGGGGGTGGAGTCCCACAGCTCCATCGCGCGTTCCAGGAGCCGCAGTTGTTCGGAGTAGGCGTGCCGGCGGCGGGCGGTGACGGAGGCGTCCAGGACGGCCGGCAGGGCTTTGGCGGGGTCGTGGGCGTGGTACCAGTAGCTGGCCAGGCGCATCACGCGTTCGCCGACGGGGACCAGCGTGGGGTCGGCCTCCAGGGCCTCCGCGTAGCGACGGTTGAGGCGGGAGCGTTCGCCGGGCAGCAGGTCGTCGGCGACGGCCTCGCGGACCAGGGAGTGGCGGAAGCGGTAGCCGTCGCCGTCGGGTGCGGCGAGCAGGATGTTGGCGTTGACGGCGGCCCTGAGCGCCTCGATGAGGTCGTCCTCGGCGAGCCGGGCGACGGCGGCGATCAGCCGGTACTCGACGGTGGAGCCGCCCTCGGCGACGATCCGGGCGACCCGCTGGGCGCTGTCGGGCAGGCTCTCGACGCGCACCAGGAGCAGGTCGCGCAGGGAGTCGGTGAGGCCGGTGCGGCAGCCCTCGTGGGCGGCGACGGCGAGTTCCTCGACGAAGAAGGCGTTGCCGTCGGAGCGTTCGAAGATGTCGTCGACCTGGGCCGGCTCGGGTTCGTGGGCGAGGATGCCGGCGGTCTGGCGGCCGACCTCGGCACGGTTGAAGCGGCCGAGTTCGATGCGGTGGACGGTGCGCAGCCGGTCGAGTTCGGCGAGCAGGGGGCGCAGCGGGTGGCGGCGGTGGATGTCGTCGGCCCGGTAGGTGGCGAGGACGACGAGGCGGCCGGTGCGCAGGGTGCGGAAGAGGTAGGCGAGGAGGTGGCGGGTGGAGGCGTCGGCCCAGTGCAGGTCCTCCAGGGCGACGACGACCGTGCGGTCGGTGGCGACGCGCTCCAGGAGGCGGGCGGTGAGTTCGAAGAGGCGGGCCATGCCCTCCTCGTCGTGCCGCCCGGGGGCGAGCTCGCCGAGTTCGGGCAGCAGCCGGGCGAGTTCCTCCTCCTGGCCGGCGGCCGCGGCGGCCACCTCGTCGGGCAGTTCACGGCGCAGGGCGCGCAGAGCGGTGGAGAAGGGGGCGAACGGGAGTCCGTCGGCGCCGATCTCGACACAGCCGCCGAGGGCGACGACGGCACCGCCTCGGCAGGCGGCGGTGGCGAACTCCTCGACGAGGCGCGTCTTGCCGACGCCGGCCTCGCCCCCGAGCAGTAACGCCTGCGGCTCGCCCGCGGCAGCGCGGGCGAGCGCGTCGTTCAGCGTGTCCAGCTCATCGATGCGACCGACGAACACCGGACTGACGGACCTGGTCTCCACGCGCCCGAGCATGGCACGCGGGTCCGACAGTGCGGCACCGGTTTTCGCGGGGAGGCCCTTGAGACCCTCCCCCGCCCCGGCGGTCATGCGGTCCGCGGGAACCGGTGCCTACGGGGGCGGCCGGTATGCACCTCGCCCTCGGCGGCGTTCTCGACTGCCTCACGGCGGGCGGCGCGCCGGCCGCGGACGGCCTCGCGGGCCAGGCGCTCGGTCGCGGCCCGGCGGATCAGTTCGGCGGAGCGGAGCTGGGCGAGCTCGTACTCATACATGGTGTGTCCCCTTGTGTTCCTGGTGAGAGGTCGGTTTCGGCTTCGCTTGCTGCGATGTCTCAACCTTCGTCTCCCAGGGGGGTCCGCCACATCGGGAGAGTTCCGCATCTTCGGCGGCGGGCGGGGCCTTAGACGTGCGTGAGGGGCCTTAGGAGGGCCGTAAGACGTTCACGGCATTCCTAAGACCCCTCGGGTCACGTGGTGTGTCAGCTCGCCGACGGCAGTCCGAGCAGGACGTCGGTGTACTTCAGGACGGCCAGGAGAAGGCCGATGACGCCGAGCGCGACACCGCCCCAGGCGACCGACTTGATCCACACGGCCTGCGGCTTGCCGGGCGTCCCGAAGGCGGGGCGGGCGAGGACCACGGCACCGACGATCAGCGCGGCAAGGGCGAACAGGCCGCCCCACAGCGCGGTGGTCTTCCAGGCGTCGCCGTAGACCTCCTTGACCTGCATGGCGACGCTCGCGGTGGACGAGGTCCCCAGCTGGCCGATGAGGGTCTCGCGGGCGGCGGCGACGGTGGAGATCCATCCGCCGGTGAGCGAGACGACGCCGAGCGCGGCGGAGACGACGGCACCGGCACCCTGTCCCACGCCCGTCGGACCCTCCGCCACGACCGGCTCGAGCGCCTCGTCCAGGTCGTCGGCGTCGGTGTCGGCGTCGACCTCGGCGGCGGCCTCGGTCTTCGTCACCTCGTCGGTCTTGGTGAGGTCGGTGGCGCCCGTCTTCCCCTCGTCGGTCGTGGCCTCGGCACCCGTCTTGGCACCGGTCTCGTCAGCTGTCTTGGTTCCCATGTCCGGCACCGTACGGATCCTGTCTGAGAGGTTTCTTAACGTTGGCTGTGTGCGGTACGCGTGCGTGCGTCCCGCCACTCGGGCGCGAGAATGGACCACACCTCGAGGTCGTGCCGCACCCCACGATAGGGGTGCGTCTCGCGCCGGACTCCCTCCAGGGTCATCCCCAGGCGCCGGGCCACGTTCAGGCTGGGCGTGTTCCCGGAGGCGGCGATCCACTCGACCCGGTGGATACCGCGCTGCTCGATCGCGAAGTCGAGGAGCACCCGCATGGCCCGGGTGACCAGGCCGCGCCCGGTGCCGGCGGGCTCCAGCCAGCAGCCGACCTCGCAGTTGCCGGTGTCGGCGTGGAAGTTCAGGAAGAGCACGCCGCCCACGAGCTGTCCGTTCAGCCACAGGCCGTGCAGGGATCCGGTGTCGGCGGCGCGCATGTCGGCGTACCGCTGGAGAGTCTCGCGCGCGGAGTCCACGTCCGTCGCCTTGGAGCCGAAGGCGATGAACTGCCCGATGAACTCGCGCCCCCGGTCCAGGTGCGCCAGGAACTCCTCGGCGTGCCACGGCTCCAAGGGACGCAGCTCGGCTCCGTCGTCACCCAGCGATATCGCGTACATCCTCGTCGTCCCGCCCCTTCGCCAGCACGTCCGCCACCTCGGCGTCCGTCGCGGCGGCCAGCCTTTCATGGGCGGCGCGGCACTCGGGCGGCTCGATGCTGATGCGGGGCATACGGCGGTCCAGCCAGCGCGGCAGCCACCAGTTGGCGCCGCCGAGCAGATGCATCAGGGCCGGCACCAGCAGCGTACGGACCACGAAGGCGTCGAGGGCGACGGCGGCGGCGAGCGCGATGCCGAACATGGCGATCACGCGGTCGCCGCTGAGGACGAAGGCGAGGAAAACGGAGATCATGATGACCGCGGCGGAGTTGATCACCCGGCTGGTCTCGGCGAGGCCGACGCGGACGGCCCGCCGGTTGTCGCCGGTCTCCAGCCACTCCTCGTACATCCGGCTGACCAGGAAGACCTGGTAGTCCATGGAGAGCCCGAAGAGGACGGACACCATGATCACGGGGAGGAAGGGCTCGATCGGCCCCGCGCGGCCGAGCCCGAGCAGTTCGCTCCCCCAGCCCCACTGGAAGATCGCGACGACGACGCCGAAGGCGGCGGCGACGGCGGCGACGTTCATCGCGGCGGCCTTGAGCGGGATGCCGACGGACCGGAAGGCGAGCAGGAGCAGCAGACAGCCGAGGCCGATGACGACGCCGACGAACACGGGCAGCTTGCCGACGATGACGTCGGCGAAGTCGTCGTAGCCGGCCGTCACCCCGCCGACCTGCACGTCGAGGCCGGTGCCGCCCTCGGCACGCGGCAGGACGTCGGTGCGCAGCCGGTCGACGAGGTCGCTGGTCCGGTGGGACTGCGGCGACGACTCGGGGACGATCGTGAAGTACGCCGTGTCGCCGCCGGTGTCGTACGTCACCGGGGTCACCGACGCGACGCCCTCGGTGGTGCGGATCGTCGCGTCGAGGTTGTCGAGGGCGAGCTTGTCCTCGGCGCCCCGGACGGGCGTGACGAGGGTGAGGGGGCCGTTCACGCCGGGACCGAAGCCGTCCGCGAGGAGGTCGTAGGCCTGGCGTGTGGTCGACGCCTGCGGGTTGTTGCCCTGGTCGGAGGTGCCCAGGTGGAGCCCGAAGGTGGGCAGGGCGAGGACCGTGATCACGGCCAGGGCGAGCGCGCCGAGCAGTTTGGGGTGGCGCTCCACGAACGCCGACCAGCGGGCGGCGAGCCCGGTCGGCAGCTCCGGCTGGGGCCCGTGTTCCGCGAGGTGGCGCCGCTCGCGCCGGCTGAGGGCGCGCATCCCGATGAGGGACAGCAGGGCGGGCAGCAGGGTCACGGAGGCGGCGACGGTGAGGACGACGGTCAGCGAGGCGGCGATCGCGACGCCGTTGAGGAACCCGAGCCGCAGGATCAGCATCCCCAGCAGGGCGATGCAAACGGTGGCACCCGCGAAGACGACCGCACGTCCGGTGGTGGCGACGGCGTTGGTGACCGCCTCCGTCACGGACAGCCCGCGTTTCAGGCCGCGCCGGTGTCTGGTGACGATGAACAGCGCGTAGTCGATGCCGACCCCGAGCCCGATCAGCATCCCGAGCATGGGCGCGAAGTCGGCGACGGTCATCACGTGCCCGAGCAGCACGATCCCGGCGTACGCCGTGCCCACGCTGACCAGCGCGGTGGCGATGGGCAGCAGCGAGGCGGCGAGCGAGCCGAAGGCGAGGAACAGGACGACCGCGGCGACGACCACGCCGACCACCTCGGCGAGGTGTCCGCCGGACGACTCGGTGAGCCCGATCGCGCTGCCGCCCAACTCCACCCGGAGCCCGTCGGTCGCGACGTCCCTGGCGGCGCTGACGACGGCCTGTGCCTCGCCCGGGTCGATGGTCTCGGCCGGGTCGTCGAAGGTGACCGTGGCGTACGCCGTGTGTCCGTCCGCGCTGATCCGGGCGGCGCCCTGCTCGCCGTAGGGGCCGGACACGGCGGCGACGCCGGGCAGGGACTCGATCCGGTCCAGGGTGCGGGTCATGACCTGTTCGATGTCGGCGGCGCGGACGGTGCCGGACGTGGTGTGCCAGACGACGGTGTCGCTGTCACCGCCGAGGTCCGGGAAGCCCTCGCGCAGCAGCTGGGTGGCGCGGCCCGACTCGGTGCCGGGGACCTCGTAGTCGTTCGAGTAGGCGGAGCCCGCGACGGCGGCGGCTGTACTCACTCCGCCAAGGGCGAGAAGCCACAGGAGAACGACGACGAGGCGTCGTTGAACACACCAGCGTGCGAGGGCTGCCACGAACGTGCTCCCGGGGGGTTATTTTGTGGATCTTTGACCGGGAACAGTCGTTCATAAGACGTCATTTGATTTCATGATGTGAACGGCCCGCAAAGAACGCATGAGCAATGCGAGGACCACTCTTGCAGGCGAAAGTGATCGTTTGCCTTATTGGTGGGCTTATTCACAAGAGTGGGAGCCAGATCACAGGACAGTAACGGGCACTCTGTCACCTCAGTCGAACTGGTCGCCCAGCGCCATCACCATCACACCGGCGACCAGCAGCCAAAGGGCCCGCCGGGTGCGTCCCCGGGACCCGAGGACCGACGCCAGCGCGCACACCACCGCGCCGAAGGCGTAGGCGGCCGGGACCAGCGTGGGTGCGGAGCCGGTCAGGCGGAGCGTCGAGGCGGCGAGGCCCGCGAGCGCCAGCACCGCCCCGGTCGCCGCCGCCGTCCAGCGGGCCCGCCGGGCGTCCTCGGCCGGATCTCCGACGTCGTGCATCTCGGAATCACCGCGTCCACTCATGGCGGGCGAGCGTAGCGCGTCCCGCTGGGAAATCCGGATGCGGGGCCGGACGGCCGCCTGCTAGCTTCCGCAGGTCCCTCGTCCTCGCGGCTCCTCGCCGCCGGCCTGAGCAGGTGCGTTGTTTGAGCGTCCGACCGAGCTCCTCCGTATCCCTTTCCGCTTCCCCGGACTCAAGGAGCCCGTTCACCGATGCCCGACAACACCCCGAGGACCTCGGTTGAGGACCTCACCAAGCGGCTGACCCACGCCCGCTACCCGCGCAGCAACAGCTACGACGTCCGCTGGACCATCGAGAACCAGATGGGCCCGCACGCGCTGTGGCTGCTGGAGTGGCTCGCGCCCGCCCTCGGCCTGGACACCCTGCGCCCCGGCGCCCGCGTCCTCGACCTGGGCTGCGGCCGGGCCATGACCTCGGTCTTCCTGGCCAGGGAGTACGACGCCCAGGTCACCGCGGCCGACCTGTGGGTCAAGCCCGACGAGAACGCTCAGCGGATCGCCGAGGCCGGTTTCGCCGACCGTGTGCTGCCCGTGCACGCCGAGGCGCACGACCTGCCGTTCGCCGAGGGCGGCTTCGACGCCATCGTGAGCATCGACGCCTACCAGTACTTCGGCACCGACGACCTCTATCTGCCCACGCTGACCCGGCTGTTGAAGCCGGGCGGGCGGATCGGTGTCGTCGTGCCCGCGCTGCGGGAGGAGCCGGAGGGCACCGAGCCGCCGGAGCACCTGAAGCCATTCTGGGACCCCGGCTTCTGGGCCTTCCACACGCCCGCCTGGTGGCGCCGCCACTGGACCCGGAGCGGGACCGTGGAGGTCGAGACCGCCGACTGGCTGGAGGACGGCTGGAAGGACTGGCTGCTGTGGAGCGAGGTGTGCGCCGAGGAGAGCCCGAGCGAGTTCATGGCGGGCATGGCCCGTGAGTCGGTGGAGCTGCTGCACGCCGACGAGGGCCGCGCACTGGGCTTCGCACGCGTGGTGGGCCGCCGCCGGTAATGAACGCCGGTGAACACGCCGGTAAGTGACACACCGGGGGGACGCATCGCAGCCGATGCGTCCCCCCGGTGCTCACGACCAAGGGGCCGACAAGGGACTCAGCCCTCGCTGACGCCCAGCTTCTCCAGGATCAGTTCCTTGACGCGAGCCGCGTCCGCCTGCCCCCGCGTGGCCTTCATGACCGCGCCCACCAGGGCACCGGCCGCGGCCACCTTGCCGCCACGGATCTTGTCCGCGACGCCCGGGTTGCCGGCGATGGCCTCCTCGACGGCGGTGGTGAGCGCGCCCTCGTCGGAGACGACCTTCAGTCCGCGCTTGTCGACGACCTCGTCGGGAGTGCCTTCGCCCGCGAGAACGCCTTCGATGACCTGGCGGGCCAGCTTGTCGTTCAGGTCACCGGAGGCCACCAGCTTGGAGACCCGGGCGACCTGCTCCGGCGTGATCGCCAGCTCGTCCAGCGACGTGCCGGACTCGTTGGCGCTGCGCGCGAGTTCGCCCATCCACCACTTGCGGGCGGAGCCGGCGTCGGCACCGGCCTCGATGGTGGCGACGATCGGCTCCAGCGCACCGGCGTTGAGGATCGCCTGCATCTCGGTGCCGCTGATGCCCCACTCCTCGCGCAGGCGGTTGCGGCGGACCAACGGCAGCTCCGGCAGCGCGGAACGGATCTCTTCGACCCACTCGCGCGTCGGGGCCACCGGGACCAGGTCCGGCTCGGGGAAGTACCGGTAGTCCTCGGCCTCCTCCTTCACGCGGCCAGAGGTCGTCGACCCCGTGTCCTCGTGGAAGTGCCGGGTCTCCTGGATGATCGTCCCGCCGCTGTTCAGCACGGCCGCGTGCCGCTGGATCTCGAAGCGGGCCGCCCGCTCCACCGACCGCAGCGAGTTGACGTTCTTCGTCTCGGACCGGGTGCCGAACTTCTCCCGGCCGTGCGGGCGCAGCGACAGGTTCACGTCGCAGCGCATCTGGCCCATCTCCATGCGCGCCTCGGACACGCCGAGCGCCTTGATGACCTCGCGCAGCTCACGGACGTACGCCTTGGCCACCTCGGGAGCGCGCTCGCCCGCGCCCTCGATCGGCTTGGTGACGATCTCGATGAGCGGGATGCCGGCGCGGTTGTAGTCGAGGAGCGAGTGCGAGGCGCCGTGGATACGGCCCGTCGCGCCACCGACGTGCATGGACTTGCCGGTGTCCTCCTCCATGTGGGCGCGCTCGATCTCCACGCGGAAGGTCTCGCCGTCCTCCAGCTGCACGTCGAGGTAGCCGTTGAAGGCGATCGGCTCGTCGTACTGGGAGGTCTGGAAGTTCTTCGGCATGTCCGGATAGAAGTAGTTCTTCCGGGCGAACCGGCACCATTCGGCGATCTCGCAGTTCAGCGCGAGACCGATCCTGATCGCGGACTCGACGCCGGTCGCGTTGACGACCGGGAGCGAGCCGGGCATGCCGAGGCAGGTGGGGCAGGTCTGCGAGTTGGGCTCGGCGCCCAGCTCGGTCGAACAGCCGCAGAACATCTTCGTCTTGGTGCCGAGTTCGACATGGACCTCGAGGCCCATGACGGGGTCGTACGACGCCAGCGCGTCCTCGTACGACACCAGGTCGGTCGTGGTGGTCACGGTGAAAGTTCCCTCTCAGCCCAGCAGGACGTCGTCGTCGCCCAGCCGCTTCAGCTCGCGGTAGAGGATGGCGAGGCCGGTGACGATGGCGACGGCGGACACGGTGGCGTCGATCAGGACCAGGGTGTCCTTGTCGGCGCGGGCCTTCTTCAGCCGCTTGGCGACGCCGAACGCGCCGAACGCGGTCCCGGCGATGGACAGGTACGTACCGGACTTGGACTTCTTGAAGCCCTTGGCCTTGGTCAGTGCGCTCACAGCGACGGTGCCTCCTCGATCAACGGGTGACCCCACCTTTCCACGAAGGCGGCCTCGACGGCGGCGCCGACCTTGTACAGACGGTCGTCCTTCAGCGCCGGGGCGATGATCTGCAGCCCGACCGGGAGGTTGTCCTCCGGGGCGAGACCGCAGGGCAGCGACATGGCCGCGTTGCCCGCCAGGTTGGTCGGAATGGTGCACAGGTCGGCGAGGTACATCGCCATCGGGTCGTCGGCCCGCTCACCGATCGGGAAGGCGGTGGTCGGCGTCGTCGGGGAGACGATCACGTCGACCTGCTCGAAGGCCTTCTCGAAGTCGCGGGTGATGAGCGTGCGGACCTTCTGGGCGCTGCCGTAGTACGCGTCGTAGTAGCCGCTCGACAGGGCGTAGGTGCCGAGCATGATGCGGCGCTTGACCTCGGGGCCGAAGCCCGCCTCACGGGTGAGGGAGGTGACCTCCTCGGCCGAGTGGGTGCCGTCGTCGCCGGTCCGCAGGCCGTAGCGCAGCCCGTCGAAGCGGGCGAGGTTGGACGAACACTCGGAGGGCGCGATGAGGTAGTACGCCGACAGGGCGAGGTCGAAGGACGGGCAGTCCAGCTCGACGATCTCGGCGCCCAGCTCCTTGAGGAGGGCGACGGACTCGTCGAACCGCTGGAGCACACCGGCCTGGTAGCCCTCGCCGCGGAACTGCTTGACGACGCCGACGCGCATGCCCTCGACGTTGCCGTTGCGGGCGGCCTCGACGACCGGCGGGACCGGGGCGTCGATGGAGGTGGAGTCGAGCGGGTCGTGTCCGGCGATGACCTCGTGCAGGAGGGCCGTGTCCAGGACCGTACGGGCGCAGGGCCCGCCCTGGTCGAGGGAGGAGGAGAAGGCGACCATGCCGTAGCGGGAGACCGCCCCGTACGTCGGCTTCACGCCGACCGTGCCGGTGACGGCGGCCGGCTGGCGGATGGAGCCGCCGGTGTCGGTGCCGATGGCGAGCGGCGCCTGGAAGGAGGCGAGCGCGGCGGAGGAACCACCGCCGGAACCGCCGGGGATCTTGGTGAGGTCCCAGGGGTTGCCGGTCGGGCCGTAGGCGCTGTTCTCCGTCGACGACCCCATGGCGAACTCGTCCATGTTGGTCTTGCCGAGGATGACGACGTCGGCGGCCTTCAGCTTCTTCGTGACGGTCGCGTCGTACGGCGGGATCCAGCCCTCGAGGATCTTCGAACCGACGGTCGTCGGGACGCCCTCGGTGGTGAAGATGTCCTTGAGCGCGAGGGGAACGCCGGCCAGCGGACCGAGCTTCTCGCCCCTGGCCCGCTTCTCGTCGACGGCACGAGCCTGGGCGAGGGCGCCCTCGCGGTCGACGTGCAGGAAGGCGTGCACCTTCTCGTCGACGGCCTCGATACGGGCCAGGTGGGCCTCGGCGACCTCGACCGCGGTGAGCTCGCCGGAGGCGATCTTCGCGGCGGTCTCGGCGGCCGTGAGCTTGATGATGGTGACGTTGTCCGTCATGGCGGTTAGTCCTCCCCCAGGATCTGCGGCACCTTGAAACGCTGCTGCTCCTGGGCCGGGGCGCCGGAGAGCGCCTGCTCGGGGGTGAGCGACGGACGGACCTCGTCGGCCCGCATGACGTTCGTCAACGGGAGCGGGTGCGAGGTCGGCGGTACGTCTTGGTCGGCGACCTCACTGACGCGGGCGACCGCGCCGATGATGTCGTCCAGCTGTCCCGCGAAGTGCTCGAGCTCTTCGGGCTTCAGCTCCAGACGCGCCAGCCGGGCGAGGTGGGCGACCTCCTCGCGCGTGATGCCAGGCATGCAGCGATCCTCAGGGGTGAGTGAGTGTGGTTTGGGGCCAATCCTATGGGGCGGCGGCCCGTGGCCGTTAAACGGTTTCGCGAGCGCTCGTCACACCTCCGTCTGCCGCCGACTTCCTGTGACGACTTTCAGTGGCCGCCGATGGCGGTCATCCCCGCAGAGAGGGTCATCTGTCGGCCGGGCTGAACGGGTGGGCGAGGGAGAAAGAAGTCACTCCGCGGCCGGCAACGCCGCCCGCGGCCGCTGCCACCCCCGCGACCCCCGCGCCCGCAGCCACGCCGTCGTCTCCTCCGGCGGCATCGCGGCCGCGACCAGCCAGCCCTGCACGGCGTCACAGCCCATGTCCCGCAGCCGCTCCCAGGTCTCGTCGTCCTCGACGCCCTCCGCGACGACGAGCAGGCCCAGGGAGTGCGCTAGGTCGACGGTGCAGCGCACGATCTCCGCGTCCTCGGTGTCGACGGCCAGCCGGGCGACGAACGAGCGGTCGATCTTCAGCTCGCTGACGGGCAGGCGGCGCAGGTGGACCAGCGAGGAGTAACCGGTGCCGAAGTCGTCCAGGGACATCTTCACGCCGTGGCCGGTCAGCGCGGCGAGGGTGTCGGCGGCACGCTGCGGGTCCTCCAGGAGGACGTGTTCCGTTATCTCCAGTTGGAGCGCTCCCGCCGGGACGCCGTGACGGGCCAGCCGGGCGGCCACCGAGCCCGCGAAGCCGGGCGTGTGCACGTCGCGCGGGGAGACGTTGACCGCGACCGGGACGAACAGGCCCTGCGAGCGCCACTCGGCGACCTGCGCGAGGGCCGTGTCCAGGACGTATTCCGTGAGGTGGGGCATCAGCCCGGAGGACTCGGCGATGGCGATGAACTCGTCCGGCGGGACCTTGCCGCGCTCGGGGTGCACCCAGCGGACCAGGGCTTCGAGGCCGGCCACCTGTCCGTCGAAGCGGACCTTGGGCTGATAGTGGAGCTGGACCTCGCGCGCGTCGAGGGCCCGGCGCAGATCGCCCAGCAGCCCGAGCCGGTCCGGGGTGTTGGAGTCCCGCTTGGACTCGTAGACCTCGACGCCCGTACGGTCCCGCTTCGCCTGGTACATCGCGACGTCCGCCCGCCGCAGCAGCCCTTCGGCGTCGAGGGCGTGGTCCGGGAAGACGGCGACTCCGGCGCTGGCCTCCAGGACGAGGGTGAGGCCGTCGAGGTCGAGCGGGGAGCTGAGGGCGGCGACGAGGCCGCGGGCGACCCGGGTCGCGGAGGTCGTGGAGTCGGCGACCGGCAGTAAGACGGCGAACTCGTCACCGCCGAGCCGGGCGGCCTCCGCACCGCGCGGCAGCGCCAGCCGGAGCCGGTCGGCTATCTGGAGGAGCAGCCGGTCACCGGCGAGGTGACCCAGCGTGTCGTTGACCGACCGGAAGCGGTCCAGGTCGATCAGCATCAGGGCGGAGCGGGCGCCGATGCGCTCGGCGTCGTCCAGTGCCGTCCAGATGCGTTCCAGCAGCCACTGGCGGTTGGGCAGCCCGGTCAGGGGATCGCGCAGCTGTTCCTCGGCCCGGGCCCGGGCTATCCAGAGGGTGGAGTCGAGGGCGACGAGGGGGATGGCGAACATCGGCAGCAGGATGGGCTTGGCGCTGGCGACCACGCAGACCAGGGGTGCGATGCCGAGCAGCGCGACCGCGACCAGACCCTGCCTGACCAGGGCGGTGCGGGCGACGGTGGGCAGTCCGCCGGAGCGCGGGGCGTGCAGATACCAGCCCAGGGTGCGGGTGACGGCGAGGTAGGCGACCGCGACCAGCGCCACCTCGGGGGCGGTGTAGAGGGTCCAGGTCTCGGGGTTCCAGGGGTGCTCGACGGACGGCACCCGGCCGAACGCGCCCAGTACCAGGGCTCCGGCGCCGATGCCGAGGATGTCCACCGCGCCGTGCAGGACGCCCTGGCGCCAGCGTCCGCGGCGGGCCACGCCGACCAGCAGGACGACGGTGAGGCTGACCATTCCGGCGGGCACCCAGCCGTACAGCAGCAGCACGGCGAGGGTGAGGGCGGCGCCGGAGCCGGTGCCGCCCCACCAGCGGGCGCGTCCCAGTGCCACCAGGTGGCCGACGATGATGCCGGTCAGCACGGCCAGCGACCAGCCGACGGTGCCGGACGGGAAGAGCGCGTGGCCGTCGGTGAAGGCCCGGTAGAAGCCGGCGCCCAGGACGAACCCGGCCGCCGCGACGACCGCCGTGGGCAGCGCGGGCCAGGACAGGTGCCGCTCCGCCTCGGCGTCCTGCTGCCCGGACGCGCGTGCGGCGGTGTGCTGGGCGGAGCTCGGGTCGTCGGTCTGCGTGTAGGGTCCGGCCGGGTAGTGTCCGGCGGGACGACCCTCCGCGCCGGGACGCTCCGCGGGCCGCCCGCTCCGCATGCCTTCCCGCCATGCGCCGACCATCCGGCGCAGGCGCAGCCGTGAGTCCGGGGCGGCGCTCTCGCTCGGTTCCATTCCCGTCCCTCTCACAGCCGGCGGTGCCCACGCCACGCGGCCCGATGCCCGACAACTCTCGACGAAGCCGCGTTGGAAAACCCTTCCCCGTGCTCTTCGAGGCTCTTCGAGAGCAAAGGGATGCCCCGACCGCAGCTGGGCACGGCAGGCGCACACCTCAACAGTAGGCCGCAGAAGGCTTCTACGGGCACCGGTCGTCGACGGTTGCCCGAATGCGCCCCGGCCACCCGTATGCATCTGGTATGCGCCGATCGGGTGGCCTTCAACCGCTGTTCCTCGCTACTCCTGGGCCGGAAGCGCGACTTCGGCCGCCGCCTCCGGGCCCTGTTCCAGCAGGACCTCGAAGCCGTCCTCGTTCAGCACGGGCACCTTGAGCTGCATCGCCTTGTCGTACTTCGAACCTGGATTGTCACCCACTACGACGAAAGACGTCTTCTTCGAAACAGAACCGGTCACTTTCGCGCCACGAATTTGCAACGCCTCCTTGGCGCCATCGCGGGTGAAGTGTTCGAGTGTGCCGGTCACCACGACGGTGAGGCCTTCGAGCGGACGCGGGCCCTCGTCCTCGCCGGAGCCCTCCTCCTCCATCCGGACGCCGGCGGCCTTCCACTTGCGCAGGATCTCCTGGTGCCACTCCTCGGAGAACCACTCTTTGAGTGATTTCGCGATGATCGGGCCGACGCCGTCGGTGCCCGCGAGCTCCTCCTCGGAGGCCTGCTCGATGCGGTCGACGGAGCGGAACTCGCGGGCCAGCGCCTCGGCGGCGACGGGGCCCACGTGACGGATCGACAGGCCGGTGAGGACGCGGGCGAGCGGGCGCTGCTTCGCGGCGGCGATGTTCTCGAGCATGGAGAGCGCGTTCTTCTTCGGCTCGCCCTGCTGGTTGGCGAAGACGGTGGCGACCTTCTCGTCACCGGTCTTCGGGTCCCGCTTGGGCAGGCCACTGTCCTGGTCCAGGACGTACGCCTTGATGGGCAGCAGCTGCTCGATGGTGAGGTCGAACAGGTCGCCCTCATCGGTCAGCGGCGGCTCGGCGGGTTCCAGCGGCTTGGTGAGGGCCGCGGCGGCGACGTACCCGAAGTGCTCGATGTCCAGTGACTTACGGCCCGCGAGATAGAACAGGCGTTCGCGCAACTGGGCGGGGCAGGTGCGGGCGTTCGGGCACCGCAGGTCGATGTCGCCCTCCTTCATCGGCCTCAGCGCGGTACCGCACTCGGGGCACTCGCTCGGCATCACGAACTCGCGCTCGCTGCCGTCGCGCAGGTCGACGACCGGGCCGAGGATCTCCGGGATGACGTCACCGGCCTTGCGCAGCACCACGGTGTCGCCGATCAGCACGCCCTTGGCCTTGACGACGTCCTGGTTGTGCAGGGTCGCGAACTCCACCTCGGAGCCCGCGACGGTGACCGGTTCGACCTGTGCGTACGGCGTGACCCGGCCCGTACGGCCCACGCCCACGCGGATGTTGATGAGCTTGGTGTTCACCTCTTCGGGCGCGTACTTGTATGCGATCGCCCAGCGCGGAGCACGCGAGGTGGAACCCAGCCGCCCCTGGAGCGAGATCTCGTCGAGCTTGACCACGACCCCGTCGATCTCGTGCTCCACGGAGTGCCGGTTCTCGCCGTAGTACGCGATGAACTCCCGTACGCCGTCGAGGCCGTCGACCACCTTGTTGTGCCGGGAGGTGGGCAGGCCCCAGGTCTTCAGCAGGTCGTAACCCTGGGAGAGGCGGGTCATGCCGTCGAAACCCTCCAGGGCTCCGATGCCGTGCACGACCATGTGGAGGGGGCGGGTGGCGGTGACGCGCGGGTCCTTCTGACGCAGTGAACCGGCCGCCGCGTTGCGCGGGTTGGCGAAGGGCTTGTCGCCGGCCTCGACCAGGCGGGCGTTGAGCTCCTCGAACTTCTCCATCGGGAAGTAGACCTCGCCGCGGATCTCCACGAGGTCCGGGACGCGGTCGCCGGTCAGACGGTCCGGGATCTCCGCGATCGTACGGACGTTGGGCGTGATGTCCTCACCGGTGCGGCCGTCGCCCCGGGTCGCCGCGCGCGTGAGGCGGCCCTGCTGGTAGGTCAGGTTGACGGCGAGGCCGTCGACCTTGAGCTCGCACAGCAGGTGGTAGTCCGGGGCGCCGACGTCCTTGGCGACGCGCTCGGCCCAGGCGGCGAGCTCCTCGTCGCTGAACGCGTTGTCGAGCGAGAGCATGCGGGAGCGGTGCTGGACCGCCGTGAACTCCGTCGCGTACGCTCCCGCGACCTTCTGGGTCGGCGAGTCCGGGGTGCGCAGCTCCGGGTGCTCCTCCTCCAGCGCCTCCAGGGTGCGCAGGAGCTTGTCGAACTCCGCGTCGCTGACGACCGGAGCGTCCTTCACGTAGTACCGGAAGCGGTGCTCCTCGATCTGCTCAGCGAGCTGCGCGTGCTTCTCCCGTGCCTCGGCGGGCACCGTCGTCTCCGCCTGCTCTTCGCCGGCCACCGTGTTGTCCTCCCGTTACTCTGGGTTGTCCGCGAGGGATCTCGCCGCCCGGACGCAGTGGGCGAGGGCCTCGCGCGCGTACGCGGGGGACGCCCCCGCGAGTCCGCACGACGGCGTCACCGTGACCGCCTCCCCGAGCAGCCCCGGATGCAGCCCCAGCCTGCGCCACAACGTCCTGACACCCATGACGCTACCGGCAGGGTCTGACAATGGGCCGTCCGTGCCCGGCACGACACCGGCGAACAGCCGGAGGCCGCCCTCCACCGCCTCACCGATCACGTCGTCGTCACGCTCGGTGAGGAGCGAGAAGTCGAAGGAGACGGCCGCCGCGCCCGCCCGGCGCAGCAGGGCGAACGGGACGTCCGGTGCGCACGAGTGGACCACGACCGGGCCACCGTCGTGAACCCCGATGCACTCCCGGAGCGTGGCCTCGACGACCTGGCGGTCGGGGGTGCGGTAGGTCCGGTAGCCGCTGGCCGTCCTCACCTGACCGCGCAGTACGGCGACGAGGGAGGGTTCGTCGAGCTGCAGGACGACCTGGGCGCCGGGTACGCGGCGTCGCACGTCCGCGAGATGCTCCCGCAGGCCCTCGGTGAGCGAGCCCGCGAGGTCGCGGTAGGCGCCGGGGTCGGAGAGGACGGCCTCGCCGTTCCTCAGCTCGAGGGCGGCGGCGAGGGTCCACGGTCCGACGGCCTGCACCTTCAGCTGACCCTCGTAGCCCTGGGTGAACTCCTCCAGCGCGTCGAGGTCTTGGACGAGCCACGACCGGGCCCTCTTCGTGTCCCGTCCCGGGTGGTCGCCGAGCCGCCAGCCACTGGGCTCCACGCGCGCGTACATCTCGACGAGCATCCCGGCGGTCCGGCCGATCATGTCCGCGCCGGGGCCGCGGGCGGGGAGCTCGGGCAGGAACGGGAAGTCGTCGAAGGATCCGGTGGCGGTCTTGGCGGCCTCCAGGGCGTCGCCGCCGGGGAGGGAGCCGATGCCGGTGGCGGGGGCGAAGCTGAAATGTGCGGTCACATGGGAAGCCTACGTAGGTGGTCGGGGTCGGGTGCACCGGTGCGGGGCCGGCTTCTCGCCCCCGCCGCCCCTACCCGTCCCGTCCCCGGGGGCTGCGCCCCCGGACCCCCCTCCGGCCGTGAACGGGCCTCGTCCTCAAACGCCGGACGGGCTGAGAGAAAGCGACCGAGACGGGTGGCGGATGGGCACAGGCCCGGGGGTCTGAGGGCGGAGCCCTTAGGGACAGCGTCCCTCAGCGGCCCGGGCGGACCGTCAGGTCGTTGATCTCCGCGTCCCTCGGCAGGTCCACGGCCAGCAGGATCGTCGTCGCCACCGACTCGGGGTCGATCCACTGCGACGGGTCGTACTCCTTGCCCTCCTGCTGGTGGACCTTGGCCTGCATGGGGCTGGCCGTGCGGCCGGGATACACCGAGGTGACGCGGACGCCGTTCGCGTGCTCCTCGTGGCGGAGCGCGTCCGCCAGGGCCTTCAGGCCGTGCTTGGACGCCGCGTACGCCGACCAGTCGGCGTGGGCGTTCAGGCCGGCGCCGGAGTTCACGAACACCACGTGCCCGTGGGCGACGCGGAGTTGGGGCAGGAGGTGACGGGTCAGCTCGGCGGGGGCGACGAGGTTGACGTTGAGCTGGTGGCGCCAGGACTTGGGGGTCAGCTCGCCCACCGGGCCCAGGTCGACGACCCCGGCGATGTGCAGCAACGAGTCCACTCGGTCCGGAAGCGACTGGTGCGAGAACGCCCAGCTCAGCTTGTCGGGGTCCGCGAGGTCGCCCACCAGCGTCTTCGCGCCGGGGAACTCCGCGGCCAGCTCCTTCGCGCGACCCGCGTCGCGCGCGTGCAGCACGAGTTCGTCCCCGCGGGCGTGCAGGCGGCGGGCCACGGCCGCGCCGATGCCGGATCCGGCTCCGGTGATCACATGAGTAGCCATGTCCGCCATGCTCGCATCAGGGCCGCCTCAGGCGACGCCCCGGCTCTCCTCCAGGTACGCCAGCGCCCCCACCGGCTCCTCCGCGAAGAACACCAGGTCGGTGAGCGGGCGTGGCAGGAAGCCCTCGTCCTCCATACGGCGGAACTGCTCCTTGAGGCCGTCGTAGAAGCCCGCGGTGTTGAGGAGCACCACCGGCTTGTCGGTGTGGCCGTGCTTCTTCAGCTCCAGGATGTCGGTCGCCTCGTCGAGCGTGCCGGTGCCGCCGACCATGATGACGACCGCGTCGGCGTTCTCCAGGAGGAGCTTCTTACGCTCGGCCAGGTCGCGCGCGACCACCATCTCGTCGGCTCCCTGACGTGCCTTGGCCGCCAGGAACTCCACGGTGACGCCGAGCAGCCGGCCGCCCGCCTCGTGCACCCCGTCGGCGACCACCTTCATCAGTCCGACGTCGGAGCCGCCCCACACCAGCGTGTGCCCGCCCTTGCCGATCAGCTTGCCGAACTCCCGCGCGGGGCGGGTGTACCGCTCGTCGAGGTCGGCCGCGGAGAGGAAGACGCAGATTCGCATGAAGCCACCGTAGCCGGGAAGAACCGGCGGCCCGCGAGCGCTGTTCCGGTATGGCCCATGGACACACGATCACCATCGAGCAGGGTACCCAGCGCGTACGGGTCGTCCGCGGCGACCACGTGCTGGCGGAGACCGAACGGCCCCTTCTCCTGCGGGAGACGGGCTGTCCGGTGCGGTACTACATCCCCCCTGAGGACGTACGGCTCGACCTGCTGACGCCCTCCGAGACGCACACGTACTGCCCGTTCAAGGGCACCGCCTCGTACTGGTCGCTGGCGGACGCGGCCGACCTGGTCTGGGCGTATCCCGACCCGAAGCCGGACGTGGCCGAGATCAAGGACCACCTCTGCTTCTACGATGTGGAAGTGTCGTGACCGATTAGACCGGTGCCGTCCGGCAGTCTTCACAGGCATGGACAAGAAGACGACTTCGCAGGACGGCACCTCCCTCGCGTACGAGAGCACCGGTCAGGGCCCCGCGGTCATCCTCGTCAGCGGGGCCATGTCGACGGGGGCGACGGTGGCGCCGCTGGCCGTGCCGCTGTCGGAGGGGTTCAGCGTCGTCTCGTACGACCGCCGGGGCCGCGGGGCGAGCGGCGACACGTCTCCCTACGCGGTGGAGCGGGAGGTCGAGGATCTCGCGGCACTGATCGAGGCCGCGGGCGGCGAGGCCTCGCTGTACGGCATCTCCTCGGGCGGCGCGCTCGCGCTGCACGCTGCGGCGAGCGGGCTGCCGGTGCGCCGGGTCGCGGTGTACGAGCCTCCCTTCGCCGTGTACGAGGGCGGGGCGAAGGAACGCGCCGAGTACACCCGGGCTCTGACCGAGGCGCTGGCCCAGGGCCGGCGCGGGGACGCGGTGGAGCTGTTCCTGCGGCTCACCGGGCTGGCCGAGGAGATGATCCAGGGCGCCCGCCAGTCCCCCATGTGGCCCGGCATGGAGACCGTCGCGCCGAGCCTCGCCTACGACAACGCCGTGATGGGCGACGGCCTGGTCCCCCGGGACCTGCTGGCCTCGATCACCGTGCCCGTCCTGGCCGTCGCGGGCGGCGCGAGCCCCGCCTGGATGCGCGAGGCGGCGCAGGAGGTCGCGGAGGCGGCACCCGAGGGCACGTACCGCGCGCTGGAGGGGCAGACCCACATGGTGGACCCGAACGCCCTCGCACCCGTGCTGGCGGAGTTCTTCGCCCAGTGAGCGAGCCCAAGTGCGAGCCCGAGTGCGAGACCGAGTGCGAGACCGAGCCGAATCCGAGCTAGCCCGAGCGAGGTCCGCTGAGCCCCGGCGTGCCCGAGCCGAGCCCGAGCGAGCCCCGTGAGCCCGCCCTGAGCCCGGTGGCTTCTGCGGTTACGCCACGCCCGCCGTCGCCCGCACCGTGGACGCGATCGTCGCCGACCCCACCACGCGCGTGCCGTCGTACAGCACGATCGCCTGGCCGGGGGCCACACCGCGGACCGGCTCCGCGAACGACACCTCCAGGGTGCCCTCGATCAGCTCGGCGGTGACATCGGTCTCACCGCCGTGGGCGCGGAGCTGGGCGGTGTAGGTGCCGGGGCCGGTCGGGGCGGCGCCGCACCAGCGCGGCTTGATGGCGGTGAGCGCGCTCACGTCCAGGGCGTCGGCCGGGCCGACCGTCACCGTGTTGTTCACCGGCGAGATGTCGAGGACGTAGCGCGGCTTGCCGTCGGCGGCGGGGGTGCCGATGCGCAGGCCCTTGCGCTGGCCGATCGTGAAGCCGTACGCGCCCTCGTGGGTGCCGAGCTTCGCTCCCGCCTCGTCGACGATGTCGCCCTCCGCCTTGCCGAGGCGGGAGGCGAGGAAGCCCTGGGTGTCGCCGTCGGCGATGAAGCAGATGTCGTGCGAGTCGGGCTTCTTGGCCACCGCGAGGCCCCTGCGCTCGGCCTCCGCGCGGATCTCGTCCTTGGTCGTCGTCGTGTCACCGAGCGGGAACATGGCGTGGGCGAGCTGCTGGTCGTCCAGGACACCGAGGACGTACGACTGGTCCTTCGCCATGTCGGAGGCGCGGTGCAGCTCCCGGGTGCCGTCGTCACGCACGATCACCTGGGCGTAGTGGCCCGTGCAGACCGCGTCGAAGCCGAGCGCGAGTGCCTTGTCGAGCAGGGCCGCGAACTTGATCTTCTCGTTGCAGCGCAGGCAGGGGTTCGGGGTGCGGCCGGCCTCGTACTCGGCGACGAAGTCCTCGACCACGTCCTCGCGGAAGCGGTCGGCGAGGTCCCACACGTAGAACGGGATGCCGATGACGTCGGCGGCACGGCGGGCGTCGCGCGAGTCCTCGATGGTGCAACAGCCACGCGCGCCCGTGCGGAACGATTGCGGGTTCGCCGAGAGGGCGAGGTGGACGCCGGTCACGTCGTGTCCCGCCTCGGCCGCGCGGGCGGCGGCGACGGCGGAATCGACCCCGCCCGACATGGCGGCGAGGACGCGGAGAGGACGAGTGGGCTGCGTGGTGTCAGTCATAACCCTTCAAGAGTAAGGGGGCTCGGGAACCGGAGCCCCCGAGTATCCGTTCACGATCACATGGGGGCGAGACGAGCAGGCAAGGACAAGGCCGCCGGTGCGGACACGGACCGGCGGATCGGCCGGCGTGCGCTGCTGATCGGCGGTACGGCGGCCGCGGCGGGCACGGCCGTGCTGGCCCGTGACGAGCTGGCGCGCCTGTGGTGGCGGGCGCCCGGCGTGGAGAAGCCGCGCAAGGAGGGCGAGGTGGACTACGCCGGGGCGCGCTGGGTGGCCGCGTCGGAGGCGAACTGGCGGCGCGCGGACCGTCCCGACGACTACGGCATAGACATGGTGGTCATCCATGTCACCCAGGGCAGCTTCGACAGCGCGGTGAAGGTCTTCCAGGACCCCGGACACGGCGCGGCCTCGCACTACATCGTCCGCAAGGACGGCCACATCGCGCAGATGATCCGCGAGCTGGACGTGGCGTACCACGCGGGCAACCGCGACTACAACGAACGCAGTGTCGGCATCGAGCACGCGGGCTTCGTCGACCGGCCACAGGACTTCACGGGCGAGATGTACGAGGCCTCGGCCCGGCTCACGGCCCGGATATGCGCGCGCTACGACATCCCGGTCGACCGTGAGCACATCATCGGCCACGTGGAGGTGCCGGGGACGGACCACACCGATCCCGGGAAGCACTGGGACTGGGACCGGTACATGAAGCTCGTACGAAAGGCTCGTACGGCGGTGGTGTGAGCGGCTGCGGACAGGTAGGACCGCCGGGGAGCGTCCTGCGTACGTCCCGCCGGGAGCGTCCTACGTCAGTCCCGCCGCGCGTGCCCGCTCCACCGCCGGGCCGATCGCCTTGGCGACGGCCTCCACGTCTGCCTCCGTGGAGGTGTGGCCGAGGGAGAAGCGGAGGGTGCCGCGGGCCAGGTCGGGGTCGGTGCCGGTGGCGAGGAGGACGTGGCTGGGCTGGGCGACGCCCGCGGTGCAGGCGGAGCCGGTGGAGCACTCGATGCCCTGGGCGTCCAGGAGGAGGAGCAGGGAGTCGCCCTCGCAGCCCGGGAAGGTGAAGTGGGCGTTGGCCGGCAGACGGCCGCCGGGAGCCGGGTCGCCGCCCAGGATGGCGTCGGGGACCACCTTGAGGACCTCCTCGACCAGGCTGTCGCGCAGGGTGCCGATCTCGCGCTCGAACCACTCGCGCTGTTCGGCGGCCAGCCGGCCGGCGACCGCGAAGGAGGCGACCGCGGGGACGTCGAGGGTGCCGGAGCGGACGTGCCGCTCCTGGCCGCCGCCGTGCAGGACGGGGACGGGGGTGTGCTCACGGCCCAGGAGCAGGGCGCCGATGCCGTACGGGCCGCCGATCTTGTGGCCCGAGACCGTCATCGCGGCGAGGCCGGAGCCGGCGAAGTCGACGGGGACCTGGCCGAAGGCCTGGACGGCGTCGGCGTGCAGGGGGACGTCGAACTCGGCGGCCGCTTCGGCGAGTTGGCGGATCGGCAGGACCGTGCCGATCTCGTTGTTCGCCCACATGACGGTGGCGAGGGCGACGTCGTCGGGGTTGCGGGCGATGGCCTCGCGCAACGCCTCGGGGTGGACCCTGCCGTACGCGTCGACCGGGAGGTACTCGATCGTGGCGCCCTCGTGTTCGCCCAGCCAGTGGACGGCGTCCAGGACGGCGTGGTGCTCGACGGGGCTCGCGAGGACCCGGGTGCGGGCCGGGTCGGCGGCGCGGCGGGACCAGTAGAGACCCTTCACGGCGAGGTTGTCGGCCTCGGTGCCGCCGGCGGTGAAGACGACCTCGCTGGGGCGGGCGCCGAGCGCTTCCGCGAGGGTCTCGCGGGCCTCCTCGACGGTTCGCCTCGCTCGGCGGCCGGACGCGTGGAGGGAGGAGGCGTTGCCGGTGATGCCCAGGTGCGCGGTGAGTGCCTCGACTGCCTCGGGGAGCATCGGGGTGGTCGCGGCGTGGTCGAGGTATGCCATGGTGACGCCGATTCTACGGGGCCCCGGGCTGGGCCTCGGCGGGGCGTCTCGCGAGGGGGGATCGGGCACCGCTGCGGTCAGAAGCTCCAGGACACCGAGCTGTCCATCTGCATGAACGCCAGCAGGACCACCAGATCGGCGACCCCCAGCCCCATGCCCAGGTAGGCGCGGCCCTTGCGGGTCGTGCCACGCCACAGGGAGAGGGCTGCCAGGACGATGGCGGTCGGGCCCAGAACGATGTTGAGGACGAGGAGGCCGAGAAGGCCGAGGACGAAGGATGCGACGGCCATGCCGTCGGCGTCGTGGATGCCGGTGCGGCGGGTGGCCGGTGCGGTGAGTTGCATGACGGGTCAGCTCCTGGAAGTCGCAGAAGTCGTAGGACGGTTGGTCAGTGGGTGGTGCCGCGGCGGCGGCCGTGGCGCTCGCGGATCGCGAAGATGCCGAGCCAGACGGCGATCACGACGGCGGCGACGGCGGTGAAGCCGAACGGCGCGTGCGCGACGGTGCCGAGGACGACTCCGAGCAGCAGGAGTGCGGCGACGAGGAACAGCATGGGTGGGACCCCCTCCGACGAGATGACTCTCGATGGCGATCGAGGACGACTCTCGTGACGTTTCGGTGAACGGTTGTAGTTACAGTTGTTCACTGACTTCCCAGTCTAGCGCCTCCTATGACTTTCCAATTACAGAGAACAGTTGTTAACTGCATGGCATGAGTCACACCCTCGGCATCCGGCAGGCACAGAAACAGAAGACCCGGCAGGCGCTCCTCGACGCCGCGTTGGAACTGCTGGAGGAGCAGAGCCTGAGCAGTCTCGGCCTGCGTGAGGTCACCCGTGTCGTCGGCGTCGCCCCCACGGCCTTCTACCGGCACTTCCGCTCCACCGCGGATCTCGGCGTGGCCCTGGTCGAGGAGGCGCTGGGCAGCCTGCACCCGATGATCCGGACGACGGTGTCCGGAGCGGACGACCACGACCAACGCATCACCCGCGCCGTCCAGTTGATCGCCGGCCATGTGGCCGAGTACCCCGCACACGTCCGTTTCGTCGCCCGTGAGCGCCACGGTGGAGTCCAGCCGGTGCGGGAGGCGATACGCGACCAACTGGCGCGGTTCGGCGAGGAGGTGGGGACCGAGCTGGCCAAGGACCCCGAGTCCGCGGGCTGGAGCGAGGACGACCTCCTCATGCTGGCCAACCTGTACGTCGACCAGATGCTGATCACCGCCTCCCTGTTCCTGGAGGCGCTGGAGGCGTCCGAGGAGGAGCGCGAGCGGGTCGTCCAGGTGGCGACCCGGCAGCTGCGCCTGATCAGCGTGGGTCGTCATCACTGGCTGGACTGAGCCTGCGCAACGCGCAGGGGCGGCACACCCGTCGGCCGGGTGTGCCGCCCCTGTCGCATGCGATGCCCGGTCGGTCGTACGACGTCCGAGCTCAGCCCTGCCGTGCCTACCGGCTCGGGCTGCCGCTGGGCAGCGCGCCACCACCGCCCGGACCGCCACAGCCACCGCCCTGCCCCCCGCCGGGGCCGCCCTGGCCGCCCCCGGCCCCGCCGGAGGGCACGCCGCTCGGCATGCCGGAGGGGGTGCCGGACGGCTGGGCGGTGGCGTTGCCGGTGGGGGCGCCCGACGGGGCACCGCTCGGCCTCGCCGACGGGTTGCCGCTCGGCGCGCCGGACGGTGGCTGGCAGGTCTGCTGCCCGGAGTTGCCACTGTTCGAGGACGACGACGAGTCGCCCGCACCGCAGGCCACGAGGGCGAGGGGCGAGAGCGCCAGCAGGGCGACGGCGGGAGCGAGACGCACACGCTTCATGAGAAACAACTCCAGGAAGGATGAGGGAGTCCTGAGGCGCGCACTCAACCAACGTCCCTTAGGGCTTCGTTGGGACCGCCCTGTCCCTGGCCTGTGCGTAGGGCAAAGAGCGGCTAACGAGACACGCTTGACCTGGGGTTCTCTTCCGGCCCGTCCTCTGCTCGCTGGTACAGGTCCGTGACAGAGGCGGCCGCCCGGGCCAGTTCCTCGCGCACCTCCGGCGGGGACACGACCTCCACGCGGTCGGCGAACTGGAGGAGTTGACGGGCCTCGCCGAGCACGCCGTACGACAGTCGGGCCGTCACCCACGCGCTCTCGCCGTCGTCGTCGGGGAGTTCGGCCAGCGACGCGGCGTTGATGCGCAGGAACAGGTCGAGGCGGTCACGGCGGACCCGGACGGTGACGTCGAGCCCGCCGGGGCGTTCCTCGACCTGTCGGCGCAACACCTGCCAGACGTCGGTGAGTTCGACGCCGGGCCGGCGCCTGACCGGGTCGGCCAGGACGGTCGCCGACCGCACCCGGTCGGCACGGAAGAGCCGCGGCCCGGTGCGCCGGTCGGCGACCAGGTACCAGACGCCCGCCTTCGCGACCAGGCCGTACGGGTCGACGGTGTAGGTCCGTGTCTCCTGCTCGCCGCTGTGCCGGTAGCGCAGTCGCAGCCTGCGGTCGGTGAACACCGCGTCCTGCAACGCCTCCAGGTCCACCGCCCGCCGTGGGCCGCCCTTCCAGCGCGTGGCGTCGACGAGGATGCGGCGGGAGGTGACCTCGGCGGCCGGGCGGTGGGGGCGGGCAGCGCGGCCATCACCTTGCGCAGGGCCGATCCCAGCGCCGCGTCCAGGCCGAGCGCCGCGTGGGCGCCCTGGGCGGCCAGGGCGGCCAGGATGAACAGGGCGCGGGACTCGTCGGCGGTCAGTCCCGTGACGTCCGTGCGGAACCCGGCGAGCAGCTCGATGCCGCCGTGCCGGCCGCGTTCGGCGTAGACCGGGACGCCGGAGGCGGACAGGGCCTCGACGTCCCGGTAGACGGTGCGGACGGACACCTCTAGGCGGTCGGCGAGTTCGCGCGCGGGGACGCGGCCCCGGGACTGCAGGAGCAGCAGGATCGACAGCAGGCGGTCGGACTTCACCGCTCCAGGATCCCGGACCGTACGCCCGCGCGGTGGGGCGCTGCTCAGCCTGCCGGGGGCCGGCCCCTCAGCCGAGCCTGGCCCGGGCCAGCTGCCGCGACTGCGCGACCAGCCGGTCGGCGCTGTCCCAGACCTCGGCGTCCTCCTCCAGGAAGCCGCCGGCCAGGTTGCGGGTGGTGATCGAGACGCGCAGCGGGCCCGGGGCCGGGCGGCACCGGATGTGAACCGTCAGTTCGACCGTGGGCACCCAGCCCGACAGGCCGATCTCGAAGGCGGTCGGCGGCAACGCGTCGACCGCGAGGAGCAGCGAGAAGGGGTCGGCGTCACGGCCGTCGGCGAGGCCGAACCAGGCCCGCATCTCCCCCTTGCCGGAGGGCGCTCCGAGTGCCCAGCCGAGCGTCGACGGGTCGAGCTTCAGCATCAGCCGGTCGGTGATCGCCGAGCTGCCGTCGACGGGGGCCGGACCGTCCTCCGGTCCGAAGCACTGGTCCAGGGGCGGGAAGGCGGGGGGCTCGGCCGTCGTGCGGACGTCGTCCGGCAGCGAGTCCAGGTCGCCGTAGGAGGCGAGGACGCGGATGCGTTCGACTTCGCGGCCCTGGTCGTCGTACTGGAAGAGGGAGGCCTGGCCGGTCGACAGGGTGCGGCCGGTGCGGACGACGTCCGTGCGGACGACCGCCGGGCCCGGCTGGGACGCGGTCAGGTAGTGCGCCGAGATGGTGAACGGGTCGGCGTGCGGCAGGGCGTCCGCGAGCGCGCGGCCCAGGACGGCGAGCAGGTAGCCGCCGTTGACGGCGCTGATGATCGTCCAGCCCGCGGAGAGGTCGATGTCGTAGACCCCGGGCTCGCGCAGGGTGACCGCGGTGTCCCGGTCGAACTCGCTGTCGCCGATGACGGCGCGCACGGTAGCTGTCTCTGGCATGCCTGAACGGTACAACAGGTAATTACTAAGCGGTAGCTTTTATCGTTACGGCCGTATGACACCGGTCGCGGCGCCCCAGGTGAGGCGCGGGCAATTTTTCGGTAAGTGTCCCTACACATCCGTAAACCCGAGCCCTCGGCCCGCCCTCTCCAGATACATGAGCCTCACCGGGACTACGTTCCTCTACACCCTGATCGCGCTGGCCGTCGCCGCCCTCGCGCTGCCGTTCGCCCTGTGGTCGCGGATGCGGGGACCCCGGGCCCTGCGCACCGCGGCCCGGGTGCTGATGCTGCTGTTCGCCCAAGGCACGGCGGTCGCCCTCATCTTCACGCTGGTCAACAACGAGAACAACCTCTACGACAACTGGGCCGACCTCCTCGGCACCGGCGACCACGTCCAGCAGGCCGTCGACCTGGGCGCCGACGGCACCGGCGGGATCGCGCTGAAGCGGCTGCCCAAGGTCCACCAGAGGTTCACGAAGACCGGCGGCGTGCGCGTCACGCAGCTCGAGGGGCGGGTGTCGGGCGTGAACGCCGAGGTATACGTCTGGCTGCCGCCGCAGTACGACGAACCCGCCTACCGGCACCACAGGTTCCCGGTCGTCGAGCTGCTGTCGGGCTATCCCGGCTCGGCGAAGGCCTGGTTCGGGTCCCTGCACGCCGACGAACAGCTGCTGCCGCTGATGCGCGACCGCGAGGTGGCGCCGTTCATCCTGGTCGCCCCGCGCACCAACCTGCTGGCCGGCGTGGACCCGGGCTGCGCCAACATCCCGGGCACGGTCAACGCGGACAGCTGGCTCAGCGTGGACGTGCCGAGAATGGTCATGGACAACTTCCGGGCCGAGTCCGCCCCGGCGGGCTGGGCGGTGGCCGGGTACTCGGCGGGCGCGCACTGCGCGGCGAAGCTCGCCGTCGCGCACCCCGACCGCTACCGGGCCGCGGTCAGCCTGTCCGGCTACAACGACCCGATCGGCGAACGCACCTCGCTGGCCGCGCAGAACCCCGCCCTGCGCAACGCCAACAACCCCTACCTGCTGCTGCGCGAGGCCCGCACCCCGCCCGCGATCGCGCTCTACCTCTCCGGCCAGCCACACGACGGCTACGAGGCGGCCGTGGCCCTCGAACGGATCGCGAAGGCGCCGACGACCGTGCACGTCGTCTACATCCCGAAGAGCGCGGGCGGCCACACCATGGCGCTGTGGCGGCCGCAGGTGGTGCCCGCCTTCCGCTGGCTGACCGAGCAACTGGGCCTGGGAGCCGCTACTCCTCCCGCACCGTCGACCGCCGGTTCCACGCACGCGGCGCTCGCCAGTGGAACCGCATCGCGAGCAGCCGCAGGACGAAGGCGGTGACGACCGCGAGCGTGCTGGTGAGCGGGTTGAGGACGTCGTAGTGGATGCACAGGACGACCAGGGTGGCGCCGACCATCGCCGGGACCGCGTACAGGTCGCGGTCCCAGCGAAGCAGCGAGGGCACCTCGTTGGCGAGCACGTCCCGCAGCACACCGCCGCCGACCGCGGTGGCGAGGCCGAGAGCCGCCGACTGGGTCAGGCCGAGCCCGTACTCGTACGCCTTCGTCGTGCCGGCGACGCAGAACAGGCCGAGGCCGGCCGCATCGAAGACGTTCACACCGGCCTGGATCCGCTCCACCTGCGGGTGCAGGAAGAAGACCAGGAGGGCGGCGAGCAGCGGGGTGGTGAAGTACCCGAGGTCCGTGAAGGCGGCGGGCGGTACGGCCCCGATGATCAGGTCGCGGAACAGCCCGCCGCCCAGCGCGGTGACCTCGGCGAGGACGGCGATGCCGAAGACGTCGAAGTTCTTGCGGACGGCCAGCAGGGCGCCGGAGATGGCGAAGACGAAGATGCCGATCAGGTCGAGCGTGTGCTGGACGGACGGGCTGAACAGTTGCTGAAGCACCCTGACATTCTTACCCAGAACTGAGCCCCCGCCTTGCGATGGAAGGCGGGGGCTCGGTTGTGAGCTACTTGTCGTTGGCGTCCTTGGTGACGTCGGTCTCCTTGGCGACCTCCGCCGCCACCGCCGCCGACGTCTCCGCCGACTCCGCCAGCACCTCGTCCGCGACCAGCTCGGCCGCCTCCCGGGCCACCGTCAGCAGCACGGTGTCCTGCGGGGCCTGGTCCTCGAAGTTCTCCGGGTGGTGACAGGCGACCTGCTGGCCGGGCTTCAGCTCGAGGAGCGGAGGCTCGGTGGTCTTGCAGATCTCCGTCGCCTTCCAGCACCGGGTGTGGAAACGGCAGCCGCTCGGCGGCGAGATCGGCGAGGGCACGTCGCCCTTGAGCAGGATGCGCTCGCTCTTGGCCGACTTGCGCCGCGGGTCCGGGATCGGCACCGCCGACATGAGCGCCTTGGTGTACGGGTGCATCGGCGCCCGGTACAACGCGTCGCGGTCGGCGAGCTCCACGATCTTGCCGAGGTACATCACGGCGATACGGTCCGAGACATGGCGTACGACGGACAGGTCGTGGGCGATGATCACGTACGTCAGGCCCAGCTCCTGCTGGAGGTCGTCCAGGAGGTTCACGACCTGCGCCTGGATCGACACGTCCAGGGCCGAGACCGGCTCGTCCGCCACGACCAGCTTCGGGTTCAGCGCGAGCGCGCGGGCGATGCCGATGCGCTGGCGCTGGCCGCCGGAGAACTCGTGCGGGTAGCGGTTGTAGTGCTCGGGGTTGAGGCCCACGACCGACAGCAGCCGCTGCACTTCCTTCTTGATGCCGCCCTCGGGCTCGACGCCCTGCAGCTTGAAGGGAGCGCCGACGATCGTGCCGATGGTGTGGCGCGGGTTCAGCGACGAGTAAGGGTCCTGGAAGATCATCTGCACGTCGCGGCGCAGCGGACGCATGCCGCTCACCCCGAGGTGCGTGATGTCCCTGCCCTCGAACTCGACCTTGCCCGCGGTCGGTTCGAGCAGCCGGGTGATCAGCCGGCCCATCGTGGACTTGCCGCAGCCGGACTCGCCCACGACGCCCAGCGTCTCGCCGGAGCGGACCTCGAAGTCGATGCCGTCGACCGCGTGCACCGCGCCGACCTGGCGCTGGAGCAGGCCCTTCTTGATCGGGAAGTGCTTCTTCAGCCCGGTCACCTTCAGCAGGACCTCGCCGGGGGCAGGGTCCTTGGTGAGGGTGGCGGTGCCCTCCTCCTGAGGAGCGTCGCCCTGCGCGGGAATGGTCACCGCTTTCTCGTCGTCACTCACAGCTTCGGCGCAATCTCTTCGGTCCAGATACGCTCCCGCTGCTCCGTGCCCAGGTGGCAGGCGGCCCAGTGCCGGCTGCCCACTTCGGCGAGCTCGGGGCGGACGGTGCGGGTGACGTTGTCCTTCGGGAGGTCCGCGTACGGGCAGCGCGGGTTGAAGGCGCAGCCGGACGGGATGTTGATCAGCGAGGGCGGCGAGCCCTTGACCGGGATCAGACGCTCCTGCTGCTCACGGTCCAGGCGCGGCATCGAGCCCAGCAGACCCCAGGTGTAGGGGTGCCGGGGCTCGTAGAACACCTTGTCGGCCGGGCCCCGCTCGACGCAGCGGCCGCCGTACATCACCAGGATGTCGTCGGCCAGTTCGGCGACGACGCCCAGGTCGTGGGTGATGACGATGACCGCGGAGCCGAACTCCTTCTGCAGGTCGCGGATCAGGTCGAGGATCTGCGCCTGGACGGTGACGTCCAGGGCGGTCGTCGGCTCGTCCGCGATCAGCAGCTCGGGGTTGTTGACCAGCGACATCGCGATCATCGCGCGCTGGCGCATGCCGCCGGAGAACTCGTGCGCGTAGCTGTCGACCCGCTTGTCCGGCTGCGGGATGCCCACCCGGTCGAGCATCTCGACCGCTCGACGCTTGGCGGTCTTCTTGTCGACGTCGTGGTGGATCCGGTACGCCTCCACGATCTGCTGGCCGATCGTGTAGTACGGGTGCAGCGCCGACAGCGGATCCTGGAAGATCATCGCCATCTCGCGGCCGCGCAGCTTGCGCACGTAGTCCGGGTCGGCGGACAGGAGCTCGGTCCCGTCCAGCCAGATCTCCCCGGAGATCTGCGCCTTGCGCTTTCCGTACTGGCCGGCGGTGTGCAGGCCCATGATGCCGAGCGAGGTCACCGACTTGCCGGAGCCGGACTCGCCCACGATGCCGAGGGTCTTGCCCTTCTCCAGCTGGAAGCTGAGCCCGTCGACGGACTTGACCAGGCCGTCGTCGGTCGGGAAGTGCACCTTCAGGTCGCGCACTTCCAGGAAGGAGGTCGGGGCGGGCGAGGAACTGGTGGGCTCGCCCACGGCCGCTCCGCTCTTGCTGAGTTCGGTCATGTGAGCCTCACTCGGGGGTCGATCACGGCGTACAGGATGTCCACCACGAGGTTGGCGACGAGCACCGCGAGGGATGTGATCAGGGTGACGCCCACGATGATGGGCAGGTCCTGGTTGCGGATGGCGTCCAGTACGGCCCGGCCGAGACCGGGCAGGTTGAACGTGGACTCGGTCAGGATCGCGCCACCGATCAGGGCTCCGAGGTCCATGCCGAGCATGGTCAGGATCGGCGTCATCGTCGAGCGCATGGCGTGCTTGCCGATGACGGTCTGTTCCTTCAGGCCCTTGGCGCGGGCGGTGCGGATGTAGTCCTCGCCGAGGATCTCCAGCATGGTGGCGCGGGTGATCCGGGCGTACATCGCCGCGTACAGGAAGGCGAGGGTGATCCACGGCAGGATCATGCCGCCGAACCAGCCGCCGAAGCTGTCCTCCAGAGGCACGTACTGCGCGTCGATCCATTTCAGCCCGAAGGCGAAGATCGCCAGGCTCAGCATGCCGGTGAAGTAGATGGGGAGGGAGACACCGCCGAGCGCGATGACCATCGCGCCGCGGTCCCAGATGCTGCCCCGCTTGAGCGCGGAGAGCACGCCCGCCGCGACACCGAAGACCAGCCACAGCACGGCGGCGCCGAGCGCGAGTCCCAGGGTCACCGGGAAGCGGTCGGTCAGCACCGGCCAGACGGCCTGCTCGCTGCGGAAGGAGTAGCCGAAGCACGGTGCGGAGCAGTGGATCGTGTCGCCGCCGCCCGAGTAGGTGCGCCCGGCGAAGATGCCCTTGAAGAACTCCCAGACCTGGGCGTAGATCGGGTCGCCCAGGCCGAGCTTCTGGCGCACGCCCTCGACAGCGGCCGGGTCGGCCTGCTTGCCCACGAAGCTCGTGGCGATGTCCACGCCCGCCCACTTGGGGACGAGGAAGAAGATGCCGAAGACCACCATGATGATGACCACGAGCATCACTGCGGCGGCGAACAACCGCCTGATGAGGTAAGCGAGCACAGCTCTCGGCCCGCCGCGGACCGCGGGCCACCTCCGGTCTCCCCCACTGCCTTAAAGGCGTGGGAGGTACCCCCAGGTGGCCCACGGTCACGCTGCGCCGGCCTTCACCTGCCTTTCGTGCCGTGTGGCGGGTGTGCCGGGATTACTTCGCGGACTTCAGACCGAGGTTGACGAAGTCGTACATACCGCTGTAGCCGTCGGTGGTGTACACGTTCGCCAGGTTGTCCGAGCGCCAGTTGATGAACTTCTCGAAGACGAAGGGCAGGTAGTACGCGCCCTCCATCACCTTGTGGTTGATCTCCGTGGCGATCTTTTCCTTGCCCGCGTCGTCCAGCGTGGTGACGTAGGAGTCGAACAGGCCGTCGATCGTCTTGTCCTTGATCATCGCGTAGTTGGAGTTACCGCTGTCAAGGATGTACTTGCTGTCCCACAGCGGCAGACCGAAGCCCTGCACGGACGGGAAGTCCGGGCCCCAGCCCATGATGATGATGCCGTAGCCCTTCTTCTTCACGTTCTCGGGGCTGCCGATGATGCCGGTGGTTTGCGAACCGTCGTACTGCTCGATCTCGGCGTTGATGCCGATCTTCTTCAGCGACGCCTGCAGGGACTGGGCGGTGGCCACCTCGACCGGCTTGTTGTTACGCACGGCGATGGTGGTGGAGAAGCCGCTCGGCTTGCCGCAGGCCTTCAGGGCCTCCTTGGCCTTGGCCTCGTTGCCGCCCTTGTTGGCACCCGCGAGCTCGTACGGGTCGTACTTCTGGCCCTCGGCGCCCGGGATGGACGGCGGCAGCATGTTGGTGCCGATGTCGCCACCGGCGATCGGGCCGCCGCGGGCGGTCTGCAGCGACACGTGGTCGGCGCCGTAGATGACGGCCTTGCGGCACTCGATGTTGTCGAACGGCGCGACGGTCTGCGGGAAGACCGCGTAACGGATGTAGCCGGAGACCGGGTTGTCCAGGTTGGCCTTGTGCTGCTTGAGGGCGGTGGTGCGGCCCTGCGGCGACATGCCGGTCTGGTTGATGTCGAGGTCCAGGTCACCGTTGAGCAGACGCTGGTCGAGCTGGTTGGCGTCCGAGAAGAACGTGACCTTGATCGTGTCCGGGTACGCCTTGCGGATCGGGTCCGAGGCCTGCTTCCACTCGGGGTTGCGGACCAGCGTCAGCTCCTTGCCCGGGCTGTACGACTGGAACTTGTACGGGCCGGAGGAGAACGGGTGCAGACCGTACTTGGACTTGGTGTCCTTGTCCTGGCGGACCGGGGAGGCCGACACCAGGGCCAGCATCTCCTCGAAGTCCGAGTTGGCCTGCGGCAGGTGGAAGACGATCGTCTTGTCGTCGGGCGTGTCGATCGCCTTCAGACCCAGCTTGTCCGCGGAGGTGTCCTTGTACGGGCCCTTGTACTCGCCCTTGGGGTCCAGCACGTCCTTCAGGTAGACCGGACCGCCGGACAGCACGTCCTGCGCCCACACGCGCTCGATGCCGTACTTGACGTCCTTGGACGTGATCGGCTTGCCGTCCTCCCACGTCACACCGTCGCGCAGCGTGTACGTGTAGGTCTTGCCGTCATCCGTGATCTTGGCGGTCGAGGTGGCGAGGTCCGGAGTGATCTCGGCACCCGCCGCGCCCGGCTCGGCCTTGCCCGTGACGAGCTGACGGCTGTAGTAGCGCGCGAAGTTCCACATGAAGCCGTAGTAACCGCGCGTGGTGTCCCACGAGTCGGCATCCTGGGCGCCACCGAACTTCAGCGTGCCGCCCTTCTTGGCGGCGGAGGCCTGGGCGACCTTGTTGTTCGCGGCGTCGAAGCCGGCGGCGCCGGTGCTCGAGCCCTTGTCGCCGTCGTCTCCACCGCCGCCGCCGCACGCCGCCGTGGTCAGCAGCGCGGCGACCGCGGCGACAGCGGCAAACGCCTGCTTCCGCCGCCCTGAGGTGCGTTGGGTAGTCACGATCTCGGATCCTCCGGATTTGATGAGAGACCCCGTGTCAGTGCCACGGGACAGTTGGGGTGCCGCGATTCGGCGGTTCAACGGGAAGCCTTCGGGTCCAGCGCGTCCCGGACGCCGTCGCCGAAGAGGTTGAAGGCCAGCACGGTGATGAAGATCGCCACGCCCGGAACCACCATGTACATGGGGTCCGACTCGTAGTAGTCGATCGCACTCGAGAGCATCTGCCCCCACGAGGCCGTCGGCGGCTTGACGCCCACGCCCAGGAAGCTGAGCGCCGCCTCGGTGAGGATGTTGGTGGGGATCATCATCGTCGTGTACACGACGATCGGGGCGACGAGGTTGGGCAGCAGCTCCTTGAACAGGATGTAGATCCGCCCCGCGCCCAGCGATCGGGCGGCCTCCACGTACTCGCGCTCACGCAGCGAGAGCGTCTGGCCGCGCACCACGCGCCCGATGTAGGGCCAGCCGAAGAAGCCGATGACGAGGATCATCACGAAGACGCGCACGCTCGACCCGGTCAGACCCAGCATCTCGTTCGGCATGACGGAGACCAGCGCGATGATGAACAGCAGCTGCGGGAAGGCCAGCAGGCCGTCCATCACCCGGCTGATCACGGAGTCGACCCAGCCGCCGAAGAACCCGGCGAGGATGCCCAGCACCGTTCCGAGGATCACGGCGACCACGGCGGACAGGAAGCCCACCAGCAGGGAGATCCGGGCGCCGTAGAGGATGCGGGCGAAGATGTCGCGGCCGTTGACCGGCTCGACGCCGAGCAGGTGTTCGCCGCTGATGCCGCCCAGGGAGCCCGTGGGCGTCCCGAAGAGCGGGTCGATGAGGCTCTCGTGATACTCGTTCGGGTCCTGCCCGAGGATCCCGGTGATGACCGGGGCGAGCAGCGCGAGCATCACGAGGAAGAGCACCACGACGCCACCCGTGAGGGCGAGCTTGTCCCGCTTGAGGCGCTCCCAGGCGATCCGGCCCAGGGAGCGTCCCTGTACGGCCTTCGCATCGGCGCTGATCAGCGCCGCTTCTTCGGCCGCGCTCGGGGCCGCTTCCGCGGTCGGCTCGTGCAATGGTGCCGTCATCTGGCAGGGACCCCTCTCAACCGGCGGTAGCCGGCCCGCACTTGCCGCTGTGGCGGCATTGATCAGTCCGTCGTACACAGGGACGAAAGGTCCCTGGTGCCGGAGTCTTCAACGCTTTGGCGATCTGTTGCCAGACTTGGCGGTGAAAGGATGCATAAACGTGATGCGGGCTGGAGGGTTCCGTTATCCGGACGCCGGGTAACGCGGGGCGGACACAGGCTACTTGGGACATTTGGGGCACATAGGTGCGATCCACCCTGTTCTACGCGCGGAGACATGCCGGGCCGCCCGGGCCGGGATGACGTCCGATCAGTATCCGCCGCGGGCCGGCGGATAGCCGTATCCGGCCGCCGGAGCCTGGGCCGAGGAGGGGGCCGGGGCGGGCGCGGCATGGGCCTCGCGGTCGTAGAACGGGCGGGCGCTCGCCCGCATCCACAGAGCCACCGGGTCGTACTCGTCGGACATCGCCACGGTCGACACCGGCAGCCCGTCCGGGACCGCTCCGATCGACTGCTGCATCATCGCGCGCACCGAGTCGACGGCCGGCGGGCTGGTGTCGTACACGTCTAGACCGATGGCCAGATAGGGCGCCCCGAGCGCGGGTTGCACCCAGGCGCGGCGCAGTGAGCGGACGGCCGGGGTGCGGTGGGCGTTCTGCGCCACCAGGGCGTAGAACTGCGGGATCTCGATGCCGGGTTCGGACAGCCGGAGCGGACCGGCGGGCTGGCGCTCCAGGCCGGTGGCGATGCGGCGCAGGTCGAGCCAGGGGATGCCGACGCCGCCGCCGGGAGCGTGCGGGTTCAGCCACAGGCCGTAGTGGTCGGGGTAGAGGGTGCGGGCGACGTCGATTCCGTCGACGACCTCGTAGGAGCGGTTCCAGCCACTGGCCGAGAGTTCCTGGGCCGAGGTGACGCACGGGGCGTAGCCGTAGCCCTCGACCTCCATGTTTCCGTACTGGGCGTCGGGGGAGCCGGCCTGGCCGTGCCACAGGAGCATCCAGATCTGGCCGGAGGAGGGAGTCGCGAGCGCGCGCAGGAGTGCCTCGTAGGCGTCGTAGCGCCCGGGCGTCACCTGGCGCAGCATGTGCTCGACCTGACCGGCCGCGATGCCGCTCACCTGTACCGCCCCTTCGTGAAGTTGCCTCGATATGAAACCAGCTTATGTGGCGGTGCCGACAGCAGCCGCCCAAGAGCTCGGGACTTGTTCGCCGTCGGCGGGTGCGGGTCGTGGGGCCTGTCGCGCCGTTCCCCGCGCCCCTGACTACCTCAGTAGCCGTACTGGTAGAAGGGCCGGACCTGCTCGCGCATCCAGTGGCCGACCGGGTCGTCGGCCACGTCCAGGAGGACCAGGTTGACCGGCCAGGGGGCCGGGGCGCGGCCCAGGGCCCTCGCCAGGGCGTCCGTGGGGACCGTGCGCAGGTCGGGGGCCTCCCAGTGGGAGAGCTCCACGCCGACGAACATCACGGGGTCCGCCGTCTCGATCGCCGCCAGGCAGCGGCGGGCCGTGAGGACGACGCCTGTCGACGCGAACTCGGCCGAGGCGGCGGCGAGGAAGTCGACGGGGTCGTCCTGCCAGTCGGGCTCGTAGAGCTTGACGCGGCCGCCGCTCGCCGGGCCGTCCAGCGGGGTACGGCCGGAGCGGCACAGGTCGGCCACGGCGGCCGGGGGCAGCGGGACGCCGACCGTGCCGTCCGGGTTCACGGCGATGCCGACCTGCGGGGGCAGGCCGCGGGCGAACTCCACCGCGGGCGCGATGGTGTACGACAGGTGCGAGCCGACGACCTGGCGGAACTGCTCCTCGGAGCTGAAGACCGGCACATAGGCCTGGCCGTCGATCTCCAGGGTCGGGAGGTCGAGCGGGCCGCTGTGCGGGCCGCCGCCGCTGGGCAGCGGCACCCACACGAAGCTGCGGCCGAGCACCTCGATGATCCGCCCGCCGGCCCCGGGGATGCCGAGGGAGGCGGAGAGCACCTCCTCCAGCTCGTTGCCGGGCCATCCGCCGTGCGAATGGGGGTGCGCCTGTGCCGGGAACTCCGAGAAGCCCGCTGGGAGATCCGCCGGGAAGTCCATCTGCTGCCTACCGCCTGCCGAGTACCGCTGCTGTGGCTGAAAGGCTAGCGGGTGCGGACCGGCGCGGGGTCAGCCCGTGAATCCGATCCGGCGCAGAACGTTCGCCGCGTCCCTGTCGATCAGTACCGCCGAGTCGCAGCCCTGGGGCAGGTCGCCCTTCTCCACGGAGCTGATCAGGCGGGAGGCCGCGCCGCGGTGGCGCAGGAACGCGTACCGCGAGACCCCGCGACCGCGTTCGCGCTGGCCCGCCAGCGCCGTGTCGGGGGCGACGTCGAGCAGCAGCAGGTGCAGGATGCCGCCCCGGCGGCGGGCCTCGCGGGCCAGCCAGCCGCGCACCCAGGCCTGCGTACCGCAGTCGTGCACGACGACGCCCGCGCCGGAGCGCAGGGCGCGGCGCAGCCCCGCGTAGTGGGCGAGGCGGACGAGCGGGCGGTAGACCGCGTACGGCAGGAAGCGGGACAGCCGGCCGTCCCAGCGGTCTCGGGTGTCCTGGGAGTCGATCCGCAGGCCCTTGACCGTGCGCCGCATCAGCGTGGACTTGCCGCTGCCGGGCAGACCGGTGATCACGACGAGGTCGCGGGGTCCGAAGAGCAGTGCGTGCGGGCTGCGGCCCTCGCGCTCGCGCAGGTCGCGGAGGACGGGTCCCGGCCGCGTCCCGCACGCCTCGCGGGCCGCGGGCTGCTCGGGCAGCGCGACGGCCGAGGTCGTGGCGTACGCCGTAGTCCTGTTCACCGTGATCGTCCTCCCCTGGGGCGGGTCACGAGTTCCCCTCCCCGTCGAGTGTAAAGAGAAGGTAATACGCGGTGTCTCCTGTTTTCATGCGCTTACTGCCACAGGCCGGTTACAGATGTGACCTGCCGCGGACCGAAGATGCGTGCGATGATGTGCGCGCCAACTGCATACCGGCCGTTTGAATCCGCGCGGGAGAGTCCCCAGCCGTACGTCGCTGGGGCGCCGAAGGAGCAAGTCCCTCCCTTGAATCTCTCAGGTCCCCGTTACCGCGCGGGCGAGGCACATCTGAAAAGCGGGCCGCTGCCACAGCGGCTCCACCCAAGGTGCAAGTCGTGACCACCGTTTCGCGGGGTCATGACGAACCTCTCAGGTTCCGATGACAGATGGGGAGGAACGACCTCGCCGTCATGCCTTGGGAGACGACCGTCCGATGAGCAGCACCGCACCCCGTCACACCGCGCTCGATGCCCTGCATCGCTCGCTCGGCGCGACGATGACCGACTTCGCCGGCTGGGACATGCCCCTGCGCTACGGCTCCGAGCGCGACGAGCACAACGCCGTGCGCACCCGGGCCGGTCTCTTCGACCTCTCGCACATGGGCGAGATCACCGTCACCGGCCCGCAGGCCGCGCAGCTCCTGAACTACGCGCTCGTGGGCAACATCGCGTCCGTCGGTGTCGGCCGGGCCCGCTACACCATGATCTGCCGCGAGGACGGCGGCATCCTCGACGACCTGATCGTCTATCGGCTGGCCGACACCGAGGCCGGTTCCTCGCACTACATGGTCGTCGCCAACGCCTCCAACGCCCAGGTGGTGCTGGACGCGCTGACCGAGCGTGCCGCCGGCTTCGACGCCGAGGTGCGCGACGACCGGGACGCCTACGCGCTGATCGCCGTGCAGGGTCCGCGATCGCCGGGGGTTCTCAAGTCCCTCACCGACGCCGACCTGGACGGCCTGAAGTACTACGCCGGCCTGCCCGGCACCGTCGCCGGCGTCCCGGCGCTCATCGCGCGCACCGGCTACACCGGCGAGGACGGCTTCGAGCTGTTCGTGCAGCCGGAGCACGCCGTCGAGCTGTGGCAGGCCCTGACCAAGGCGGGCGAGGACGTCGGCCTGGTCCCCTGCGGCCTGTCCTGCCGGGACACGCTGCGTCTGGAGGCGGGCATGCCGCTGTACGGGCATGAGCTGTCGACGGCGTCGACCCCCTTCGACGCCGGGCTCGGACGCGTGGTGAAGTTCGAGAAGGAGGGCGACTTCGTGGGGCGCGAGGCGCTCACCGAGGCCGCTGCCCGCGCCGAGAGCAACCCTCCGCGCGTCCTCGTCGGCCTGGTCGCCGAGGGGCGTCGCGTCCCGCGCGCCGGGTACGCGGTCGTCTCCGGCGGCGAGGTGATCGGCGAGGTCACCTCCGGCGCGCCCTCCCCCACGCTGGGCAAGCCGATCGCGATGGCGTACGTCGACGCCGCGCACGCGGCGCCGGGCACGCCGGGTGTCGGTGTGGACATCCGGGGCAGCCACGAGCCGTACGAGGTCGTGGCGCTGCCGTTCTACAAGCGCCAGAAGTAGACACTTGAGCGGTTCGTGCGCGTGACCCTGCGCACATATCCGCTGCTCACGTGTGTTTCCAGCAGTCCCACCATCACCAGCACTCCCCCGCGTACAGGAGAATCCAGGCCATGAGCAACCCCCAAGAGCTGCGCTACAGCAAGGAGCACGAGTGGCTGTCGGCCGCCGCGGACGGCGTCTCGACGGTCGGCATCACGGAGCACGCGGCCAACGCGCTCGGTGACGTCGTCTTCGTCCAGCTCCCGGAGGTCGGTGCCGCGGTGACCGCGGGCGAGACCTGCGGCGAGCTGGAGTCGACCAAGTCGGTCAGCGACCTGTACTCCCCGGTCAACGGCGAGGTCACCGAGGTCAACGAGGACGTCGTCAACGACCCGTCACTGGTGAACTCCGCTCCCTTCGAGGGCGGGTGGCTGTTCAAGGTACGCGTCGCGGAGGAGCCGGCCGACCTGCTCTCCGCCGACGAGTACACCGCCTTTTCCGCCGGCTGAGGAGTCGTACACCCGATGTCCGTTCTGAACACGCCCCTGCACGAGCTCGACCCGGAGATCGCCGCCGCGGTCGACGCCGAGGTCAGCCGCCAGCAGTCCACCCTCGAGATGATCGCCTCCGAGAACTTCGCGCCTCTCGCGGTCATGGAGGCACAGGGCTCGGTCCTCACCAACAAGTACGCCGAGGGCTACCCCGGCCGCCGCTACTACGGCGGTTGCGAGCACGTCGACGTCGCCGAGCAGATCGCGATCGACCGGGTCAAGGAGCTGTTCGGCGCCGAGTACGCCAACGTGCAGCCCCACTCGGGCGCCTCCGCCAACCAGGCCGCCCTGTTCGCGCTGGCCAAGCCCGGCGACACCATCCTCGGCCTCGACCTGGCGCACGGCGGCCACCTCACCCACGGGATGCGGCTGAACTTCTCCGGCAAGCAGTTCAACGTGGTCGCCTACCACGTGGACGAGGCCGGGCTGGTCGACATGGCCGAGCTCGAGCGGCTCGCCAAGGAGCACCGGCCGAAGGTGATCATCGCGGGCTGGTCGGCGTACCCGCGGCAGCTGGACTTCGCCGAGTTCCGCCGGATCGCGGACGAGGTCGAGGCCTTCCTGTGGGTCGACATGGCTCACTTCGCGGGTCTGGTCGCGGCGGGCCTGCACCCGAACCCGGTCGAGTACGCCGATGTCGTCACCTCCACCACCCACAAGACGCTGGGCGGCCCGCGCGGCGGCATCATCCTGGCCAAGAAGGACTTCGCCAAGAAGCTCAACTCGTCCGTCTTCCCGGGCTTCCAGGGCGGTCCCCTGGAGCACGTGATCGCGGCCAAGGCGGTCTCCTTCAAGGTCGCCGCCTCGGAGGACTTCAAGGAGCGCCAGCGTCGCACCGTCGAGGGCGCGCGGATCCTCGCCGAGCGCCTCACCGCGCCGGACGCCCGCGCGGCCGGCGTGAACGTCCTGTCCGGCGGCACCGACGTGCACCTGATCCTGGTCGACCTGCGCGAGTCCGAGCTGGACGGGCAGCAGGCCGAGGACCGCCTCCACGAGGTCGGCATCACGGTCAACCGCAACGCCGTCCCGAACGACCCGCGCCCGCCGATGGTCACCTCCGGCCTGCGGATCGGCACGCCCGCCCTCGCCACCCGCGGCTTCACCGCCGAGGACTTCGCCGAGGTCGCGGACGTCGTCGCCGAGGCGCTGAAGGCGCCCGCTCCCTTTGCGGGGGCCGACGTCGAGGCGCTGAAGACCCGGGTCAAGGCCCTGGCCGCCAAGCACCCGCTGTACCCCGGTCTGAACAAGTAGTTCCTTTTTGTTGCGCGCCCCGCACACTCGTCAGTGCGGGGCGCGCGCCCCCTGCACCACCCGTACTGAGGAGTTCCCGTGGCCATCTCGGTCTTCGACCTGTTCTCGATCGGCATCGGCCCGTCCAGCTCCCACACGGTCGGCCCGATGCGCGCGGCCCGCATGTTCGCCCGCCGACTGCGCAACGAGGCCCTGCTGGACACGGTCGTGTCCCTGCGGACCGAGCTGTACGGCTCCCTCGGCGCGACCGGCCACGGTCACGGCACGCCCAAGGCGGTACTGCTCGGCCTGGAGGGCGACTCCCCGCGGACGGTGGACGTGGAGAAGGCCGACCAACGGGTGGCGGACATCAGGGAGGCGGGCCGTCTGCGGCTCCTCGGCGAACACGAGATCGGCTTCGACTTCGACAAGGACCTCGTCCTCCACCGCCGTAAGACCCTCCCCTACCACGCCAACGGCATGACCCTGTGGGCGTACGACGCCTCGGGGGCGGAGCTGCTCACGAAGACGTACTACTCGGTGGGCGGCGGCTTCGTCGTCGACGAGGAGGCGGTGGGCGCGGACCGCATCAAACTCGACGACACGGTCCTCAAGTACCCCTTCCGCACCGGCGACGAGCTGCTGCGCCTGACGCAGGAGACCGGCCTGTCCATCTCCGCGCTGATGCTGGAGAACGAGCGGGCCTGGCGCACGGAAGAGGAGATCCGCGCCGGGCTGCTGGAGATCTGGCGGGTGATGCAGGCGTGCGTGTCGCGCGGCATGGCCCGCGAGGGCATCCTGCCGGGTGGGCTGAAGGTCCGTCGCAGGGCCGCCATGTCGGCGCGCCAACTCCGGGCGGAAGGCGACCCGTTGGCGCACGCGATGGAGTGGATCACGCTCTACGCGATGGCGGTGAACGAGGAGAACGCGGCGGGCGGACGGGTGGTGACCGCGCCGACGAACGGAGCGGCCGGCATCATCCCCGCGGTGCTCCACTACTACCTCAACTTCGTTCCGGGCGCCGACGAGGACGGGGTGGTCCGCTTCATGCTCGCCGCCGGCGCGATCGGCATGCTCTTCAAGGAGAACGCGTCCATCTCCGGCGCCGAGGTCGGCTGCCAGGGCGAGGTCGGCTCCGCCTGCTCGATGGCGGCGGGCGCGCTCGCCGAAGTCCTCGGCGGCTCCCCCGAACAGGTCGAGAACGCCGCCGAGATCGGCATGGAACACAACCTCGGCCTCACCTGCGACCCGGTCGGCGGCCTCGTCCAGATCCCCTGCATCGAGCGCAACGGCATGGCCGCGGTGAAGGCGGTCACTGCCGCGCGGATGGCGATGCGCGGGGACGGCTCGCACAAGGTGTCCCTGGACAAGGTCATCAAGACGATGAAGGACACGGGCGCCGACATGTCCGTCAAGTACAAGGAGACGGCCCGGGGCGGGCTGGCGGTCAACATCATCGAGTGCTGACGTCCGCCGCCGACGAGCGCAGGTCGGTGTTTCCACGCCACGCGCGGATCACCCGTGCCAAGGTGGGGCTGCGGTCAGCAACCGACTCGTGTCCCCCCTACAGGCACTTCAGGGAGCACCCATGCTGCGCGGCATCGACGTGAGCGCCTACCAGTCCGCCACCTACGACACCGACGGCCTCTCCTTCGTCTTCATCAAGGCGACCGAGGGCCGTACGTACGTCAACCCGAAACTCGCCGCCCAGACGAAGCGGGCCCGGGACGCCGGCCTGGTCGTCGGCTTCTACCACTTCCTCTGGCCGGGCAACCTGACGGCCCAGGCGGAGTACTTCGTCGGCAAGGCCCCCGAGAAGGCGGGTGACATCCTGGTCGTCGACTGGGAGACGACCGGCGACGGCAGACACCCGAGCAACGCGGAGAAGGACAACTTCATCCGCAAGGTGAAGGCGCTGCGGCCGAACAACCGAGTGATCTTGTACTGTAATAGGAACTATTGGCTGACCGTCGACACCACGTCGTACGCGGGTGACGGACTGTGGATCGCGGACTACGTCACGGCCGGCCGGCCCCGCATCAAGGCGAAGTGGCGCTTCCACCAGTACACCGACGACCCGCTGGACAAGAACGTGGCGGATTTCGCCGACAAGGCGGCGCTGCGCCAGTGGGCCGAGGGCGCCTGACATTTGGGAGAGCTTCAGGTCATGGGTGGGTCTGTCAGTGCCGTCAGCAGCAACGGGACGTACTCCTTCACCAAGCCGAACCGGGAGAGCATCACCTTGCTCGCCGGGCTCGGGGTGGAGGGGGATGTGCACGCCGGGACGACGGTGAAGCACCGGTTCCGGATGGAGAAGGATCCCTCGCAGCCGAACCTTCGGCAGGTGCACCTCATCCACGAGGAGCTTTTCGACGAGGTGCGGGGCGCCGGGTTCGAGGTGGCGGCCGGGGAGCTCGGGGAGAACGTCACCACGCGGGGGATCGATCTGCTGGGGTTGCCGGTCGGGACCCTGCTGCGTCTCGGCGGCGAGGCCGTCGTCGAGGTCACCGGGCTGCGGAATCCCTGTGCGCAGATCGACAGGTTCCAGAAGGGGCTGTTGAAGCAGGTCGTCAGGCGGGACGCGGAGGGCCGGGCGCGGTTCACGTCCGGGATCATGAGCGTCGTCGTCACCGGGGGCGTGGTGCGGCCCGGGGACCCCGTGAAGGTCGTCCTGCCGGACGGGCCGCACCTGCCTCTCGAGATCGTCTGACCTAGGGCCTGTCCGCCGGACAGGCCCTAGCCGCGGAACTCCGGCTTGCGCTCCGGGCTCGCCTCCGCCAGGGCCCTTATGACCCCGTCGACGTCGGCCCGCAGCCCGTACACCGGGCTGTCGGGCTGCTGGCGCCAGGAGTCGTCGAGGCCGCCCGCGTCGACCGTGTCGAAGCCGAGCTCGTCGATGAGGGCCCGCACCCTCCGCTTCGCCGCCTCGTCGTCGCCCGCGACAGGAAGTGCCAGGCGGGCCGGGGCGCCGGTCTTGCCAAGGGGGGCGCCCCACGGGCGCCCCCCTTTTGCCACTCGCGTCACTTGTTCAGGTGGGCCCAGAACTCGTCGAACGACAGCAGCTTGTCCCCGTTGAGGTCGCGGGACTTGATGATGGCCTCGGCGACCGACTCGGTGACGTTCCAGTCGCCCTGCTGGGCCAGGGCGGTCTTGAACTCGGCGGCGGTGATGAAGCCGTCACCGTCAGTGTCGATCCGCTGGAAATGCTTGCGTGCCTCTTCGATGTCCGCCACCGATTCGCCCCTTTATCTCGTACCTTGCTGTCCCTTTGACGAAGGTCAGATTAACCGGCCGTGCGCGCTTGCAACGCGGCGACCACCCACGCGAACTCCTCGCGGTGCGCCGCCACCGCCCCGTGGCCGTTCACGATCCCCAGCAACTCCCGGTAGCGGGCGACCTTGTCGTTCGTCGTGGACTTCAGGCGTTCCAGTACCTGAGCCGGGTCGGCGTTCCCGAGCAGGTCCCGCAGCACCTGCCCGGCCTCCGCGGACTCGGGCGCGACGCCCCGCTCCCGTGCCTCGGCCCCCAGCTGCACCAGTCGCCGGGCGAACCACAGGGACGCCCCGTCGGGGGTGTCGTGCCCGCGGTCGGCCGCGTTGAACTCCGCCGCCTGCCGCATCCGCGCCCGGAACTCCCGGTCCTCCAGGAGCTCGGCCAGCTCCACCCACGCATCCACCTGCTCGGGCGTCGGCTCGTCCGGGAGGTTCGCGGTCGTACCACGCATCCGCTCCCGGATCAGCGGGTCCGCGGTGTCCAGCCCGCGGAAGGTCTCCTCCACGAACTCCTCCAGGATCCGGCTCCGCTCGGCTGCCGACAGCCGTGCCAGCTTGTTCATCAACGTCATCTCCTCTGCGGTCGAACCGCGTCGCGCCACGGTCGACAGCACCGCACGGGTCACCTTCAGCGACCGGATCTGCGCGTCCAGCGCGGCCACGTGGGCTGCTGCCACCTCCGCGACCGTGGTCTCCCCGGCCAGCACCTTGCGTACGTCCTCCAGGCCGAGGCCCAGTTCGCGCAGGGTGCGGATCAGCTCCAGGCGGGCCACGGACGCGGCGTCGTACAGCCGGTAACCGCCCGTGGACCTGGTCACCGGGGGCAGGGCGCCCTCGTCGGACCAGTAGCGGATGGTGCGCACGGTCAGCCCGGTCGCGCGGGCCAGCTCGCCGATGGTGAGGAGTCCGGTGCCGTCGTCGATCATGTCTGCGAGTCTGGGCCTTCCAGTGGGTGGAGACTCAAGGGCGAGACGGGGGCGGTCGTGGCGGAGACCTTGCGGGACATTCTCGACGCGGCGGCGCGGGGCGTCTTCCCGCCGGCGGACGGCCGTACGACGGTCGTGGCCCAGGCGTCCCACCGGGACGCGGGCGTCCTCGCCTTCACCGCGCATTCGGTCGTCTTCACGGACGAGGATCCGCGGTGGGTGTACGACACGCTGGACGCCGTACCGTGCGACGCCCTCGCGGCGACGATGAACGCGCGGTTCCTGACGGCCTTCATGGAGCGGACGGGGCGTACGACCGAGACGATCGACGCGATGCTGGTCGGCTCACCCCTGCCGGGTGAGCCGCCGCTCGCGCTGCGGGAGATCGCGGACGGCGGCCATCCGCGGATCCGGTACGCCCTCGGGCGGCGCGACGACGTGCGCGCGTGGACGGCGGACGGCGGTGTGGTGGTGATCGGGCGGGGGATCGCCGGGCGGGCGGAGGTGTCCGTCGAGGTGGAGGACGGCGTACGGCTCCGGGGGCTGGGCCGGGCCCTGGTGACGGCGGCCCGGCATCTCGTCACGGAGCCGCTGTGGGCCCAGGTGGCGCCGGGGAACGCCCGCAGCATGCGGGCGTTCCAGGCCGCCGGTTACCGGGCCGTGGGCGCGGAGGCGCTGCTGCTCAGTGCCACGGCTCGTAGTGCGGGTTGCTCTCGCAGTCGCTCATGATCTCGACCTTGGTCTTCTTGTCGACCGGGCAGACCCCGATGACGTACTCCCGCGCGATACCGCCGGGGAAGGCCACCTCGACCTGGTCGGCCCACTTGTGGGTGTCGCCGATGGTCCTGTTGACGTCCACGCCGCCGGGGGCGTCGATGTAGTAGTTGTAGCCGGCCTTCCACCACGTCTTGTACAGGTCGTGGTCGTACGACGTGGACACGTACGGGGAGGGCTGGTTGACCAGGACGTACTTCTCGATGTCGTACTGGCCGTCGACGACGTCCTTCGGGTGGAAGCCCTGCTCGAAGACGACGTCCGGGCCGCGGCCGTCGCTGCGGTAGAGCGTGCCGCAGGTCTTGCGCCAGACCGGCTCGGGGGTGATCCGGTCGACGTCGACGCGGTGGTCGACGGCGGCCTTGACCGGGTCGTCGAACTGGGGACAGGCGGGAGCGGCAGCCCCCGCAGAGGCCGTGGCGGCAGCCCCCGCGGAGGCCGTCGCGGCAGCCTTCGCGGGCTGCTGGGGAGCGGTGGCGGCCGTCGTGGCGAGGACGGCCGCGAGGGACAGGACGGCGGCAGCGGCCCGCCGCCGCAGACGAGTTGTGATCATGGGGAGCACAATTCCCGTTCCGCGACGGCATGTTGCGGATCATCACTCGATCGGCGGCGTGTCCACCGTCCCCTCCCTCAGCGGAAGATGCCCGTGTGACCCAGCGAGTAGCGGCCCGGCTGTGGGTAGACCGCGAGGCCGTGCGGTCCGCTGCCGACGGGGATACGGGCGAGCTGGGCGCCCGTGCGGGTGTCGATGGCGTACACCTCGGCGTCGTAACGTCCCGACAGCCACAGGACCTTGCCGTCGGCGGAGACGCCGCCCATGTCGGGGCTGCCGCCGTCGGGCAGGCGCCACTTCTTGGTGAGCTGGTTCCGCGTGAAGTCGAAGACGGAGACGGTGCCCTCGCCACGGTTGGAGACGTACATCTCGCGGGAGTCACGGCTGACGTAGAGGCCGTGGGTGCCCTTGCCGGTGGGCAGCAGCTTCGGCTTGGTGAACTTGTCGCCGTCCAGGACCCACATGCCGTCGGCCATCATGTCGGCGACGTAGAACCGCTTGCCGTCCGGGGAGACCTTCACGTCCTGCGGCATCGCGCCGTCGAACGGCAGCTTCTGCTGTCCGACGACCTTCATCTTCTCCGTGTCGACCTTGAGCAGTTCGCCGCTGAACTCGCAGGAGACGATGAAGTACCTGCCGTCGAGGGAGAAGTCCGCGTGGTTGACGCCGTAACAGGTGACCGGCTCGGTCTTGATCCGCTTCATGGTGTGCGGGTCACGGAAGACGAGTTCGCGGTCGAGGGAGGCCATGACGACGGCATACCGGCCGTTGGGCGTGAAGTAGAGGTTGTAGGGGTCGTGGACCTCGACCGGCTTGCCCGCCTTCCCGGTCCTCGGGTCGATCGGGGTGAGGGAGTGGCCGCGGTTGTTGTTGACCCAGAGGGTTTTCAGGTCCCAGGACGGCACCACGTGTTGGGGCTGCCGTCCGACGTGGATCGTCTCGATGATCTGGTACGTCTTCGGGTCGATCACCGAGACGGTGTCGGACTCGGTGTTGGGCACGTAGACCCGGGACGGGAAGTCCTTGACCACCGGGGAGAGCTTGCCCGGCCGGTCCGCCGCGTAGACGTCCTGCGGGTCGAGGACGGGCGGCATACCGGGCAGGCCCTGCACCTGCTTCTTCTTCGGCGGGGCCGGTACGGCGGCCTTGGTGACCCGGGTTTCGTCGGCGCGGTGGTGGGTGTCGGTGCCGCAGGCGGCCAGCGCGGCGAGGGCGACGCCGAGGACGAGGGTGCTCTTCATGAGGTTGCGGTGCATCAGCTCAGCAGCTCCGTGGTGGTGACCGCGCGCAGTCCGCGGCGGCCGAGTTGTTCCAGTACGGCGGGGAGCGCGGCGGTCGTGTCCGCGTACCCGAAGTGCAGGCTCACCACGGATCCGTTGCGGATCTCGCCGAGGACCTTGCGGGTGACGGCTTCGGCGCCGGGCGAGGTGGAGTCGAGGGAGTCGACGTCGTAGGAGAGGACGTGCGGGTAGCCCGCGTCGTGCGCCAGGCGCTCGACGAGAGGGGAGGCGCGGGCGGCGCGGGAGGGGCGGAACCAGGTGCCGATGGAGCCTGTGAGGCGTTTCAGGCGCCGGGCGCAGCCGGTGATCTCCGCACGGGCCTCGGCCTCGGACATCGCGTTGATGTCGACGTGGTGGAGGGTGTGGTTGCCGAGGTCGTGGCCGCCGTCCAGGATGCGGCGGGCGAGGTCCGGGTGCTCGTCGAGCCAGGTGCCGACGGCGAGGACGGTGATCCGGGCGTCGTGTCCTTCGGCTTCGGTGAGGAGGGCCCGGGCGGTGGCGGGGTCGCCGCCGCCGTGGAAGGTGAGGGCGACGCGGGGGTGGGTCCGGGCGCCGTGGGTGAGCTGGGCGGGGTGCGCGGGGTAGTGGCGGGGTGCGGGGGCTCCGGTGGCGGGGGCCTTGGTGGCGGAGCCCTTGGTGGCGGGGGCCGGGTGCGCGACAGCGCCGTGGGTCGCGCAGCCGGCGCCCAGGGCACCCGCGGTGACGAAGGCGGCGCCCGCGCGGAGCGCCGTACGGCGGTCGTTGGTGGTCACCCGCACCATTTAAGGCGGGTTACGGCGGAAAGCGGGCGATTCGCCCGAACGGCGGCCGGTGCGGGTCGCGTGCGGCGGCCTTCTTCCGCCCCCCGCCGCCCCTGCCCGTCCCGTCCCCAGGGGCTCCGCCCCTTCGACCCCGCCAGGGGGCTCCGCCCCCTGGACCCCCGGCCTTCGCCCACCCACCACCCGACTCGGTGGGTCGAAAAGTGGGCCTCGCCCCTCAGGGGTCCGCCACCTTGGCACACCACCCGACCCCGTGGGTCGAGAAGTGGGCCTCGCCCCTCAGGGGTCCGCCACCCTCGACACACCACCCGACCCGGTGGGTCGAGAAGTGGGCCTCGCCCCTCAGGGGTCCGCCGACACTCCACCCGACCCCATGGGTCGAGAAGTGGGTCTCACCCTCAGCGGTCCGCCACCCTCATCTCGAACCACGTCGTCTTGCCCCTGGGCAGCAGGTCGACCCCCCAGCGGTCGGACAGCTTGTCCACCAGGAACAGCCCCCGGCCGCTGATGTCCATCTCCTGGACCGGCATCAGACAGGGCAGACCTCGGGACGGGTCGCGGACCTCGATGCGGATCCAGCCGCGGCGGCGGCGCATACGGAGGCCGAAGACACGGGCTCCGGTGTGGCGTACGGCGTTGCCGACGAGTTCGGAGACGAGTAAGACCGCGTCTTCCGTCATCTTGGGGGTGAGTCCCCACTGGCGGAGGACGACGACCTGGGCCAGTCGGCGGGCGGTGGCAGCGGACTCGGGGCGGGACGGCAGCGGAACCTCCGCCTCCGTGGGGTTGCCGAACAGTTCGAGTGCCTTGAGTGCGTGTTCGTCCTCGACCGTCGGAGACCAGCGCGCCGCGGTCGCACGGCTCTCTCCCCGCGGCTGTTCGATACCCTCCAGCCCCGCCATGCCCCCATCATGGCCGCCCGGACCGCCCTCCGGGGCCGTTCCCGGCGAATACGCCCCCCGGAATCGGTCATTCCGTGCGGGTCGTCCGGCATATGCCGATGGCACTTCAGAAGCTCGAACAGCCCGTCTGACCTGCGACGAAGGCTCCGTGGGCGGCAAGCGACAGACTCCCTCGACAAGGCAGGCCTAAGGTTGCGTTAAGGCTCCCATAAACCGCCCCATCGAGGGACCTCGGATCAGACACCGCGTCAATTGCAAGCGATTCAGAGGAACTTCGCCTTGCCGGGGCCTTCTTCCACGAAACTCTTCATTCCCCGCTCGCGGTCCTCGGTGGCGAACAGGCCCGCGAACCAGTTCCGTTCGACGGCCAGGCCGGTCTCGATGTCCGTCTCCAGGCCCGTGTCGATCGACTCCTTGGCGGCACGCAGAGCGATCGCCGGTCCCTGCGCCAGCTTCGCCGCCCACGCGTGAGCCTGCGTGTACACCTCGTCGGCGGGCACCACTCGGTCCACCAGGCCCAGACTCAGCGCCTCGTCGGCCTTCACCATGCGGCCCGTGAAGATCAGGTCCTTCGCCTTGGACGGGCCGACGAGCCGGGACAGGCGCTGGGTGCCGCCCGCGCCCGGGATCAGGCCCAGCAGGATCTCCGGCTGGCCCAGCTTGGCGTTGTCCGCGGCGATCCGGAAGTCCGCGCAGAGCGCCAGCTCGCAGCCGCCGCCCAGTGCGTAACCCGTGACGGCCGCGACCACCGGTTTCGGGATGCGGGCCACCGCCGTGAACGAGTCCTGCAGGTCACGGGCGCGCAGGACCATCGCCGTGTGGTCCATGGCCTGCATCTCCTTGATGTCCGCGCCGGCCGCGAACACCTTCTCCCCGCCGTAGATCACCACGGCCCGCACGTCGTCCCGGCGAGCCGCCTCCTCGGCGAGCTCCTTGAGCCGGTCCTGCGTGGCGACGTCCAGCGCGTTCATGGGCGGGCGGTCGAGGCGGATCGTGCCCACGCCCTCGGCTACTTCGAGATTCACGGTCATGCGGGTCAGGTTAACGGCGACTAACGGCAACGGCCCCGGTGCGATAGCTCACACCAGGGCCGCACCTCCAACCGGACCGGACCTCACACCAGGGTGGAACCTCCGCGGAAGGCCGTTCCTACGCCTTCCACTTCTCCCACGACATGTTCCAGCCGTTGAACCCGTTGTCCGGCGCCACCGTCTCGTCGTTGGAGTTCTTCACGACCACCACGTCACCGATCATCGAGTGGTTGAAGAACCACGCGGCCGGCACGCCGCTGTCGTAACCGCCGCGCACGTCGCGCAGGCCGATGCAGCCGTGGCTGGCGTTGTAGTTGCCGAAGGCGCCGCCGCCCCAGTAGTTGCCGTGGATGAAGGTGCCGGAGGTGGTCAGGCGCATGGCGTGCGGTACGTCCTTGATGTCGTACTCGCCCTTGCCGTCGGCGTCGGTGTAGCCGACCGTCGCGCCGTTCATCCGGGTGACCGTGAGCCGCTCGCTGATGACCATCTGGCCGTTCCAGGTCTCCATGCCGGGCTTGCCGGTGGTGACGGGGATGGTCTTGACGACCTTGCCGTCCTGCATGACCTTCATCGTGAGCTTCTTGACGTCGACCACGGAGACCTGGTTGCGGCCGACGGTGAAGGAGACCCTCTTGTCCTGCTTGCCGTAGACGCCGTCGCGGCCCTCGACACCGTCGAGTTCGAGGTCGACGGTGACCTTGGTGCCTTCCTTCCAGTACTCCTCGGGGCGGAAGTCCAGGCGGTCGTTGCCGAACCAGTGGCCCTCGACGTCGACGGCCGGCTCGGTCTTGATGCTGATGGCCTTCTCGACGTCCGCCGGGTTGGTGATGCCCCGGGAGAAGCGGACGGAGAACGGCATTCCGACGCCGACCTTCGAGCCGTCCTCGGGGGTGAAGCTCCCGGTGAACGTGTTCTCGGGCGTCAGGGTGGTGAAGCTGGAGTCCTCGGCGGCCTCGCGGCCCTCGGAGTCCTTCGCGACCGCGTGCACGGTGTACTTGGTGGCGGCCGCGAGGTGCGTGGACGGTGTCCAGGTGGTGCCGCTGCCGGTGACCTTCCCGGCTATCTCGTCGCCCTTGGCGTCCTTGACCTCGACCTGGGTCAACTCGCCCTTGGCGGCGCTGACCTTGAGGGCGCCGCTGGTGTCGACGGACTTGGCGCCGTCCTTCGGGGCTATCGAGACCACGGCCTGCGACTGCTTGGTCTCCGCCTGGGAGGAGCCCTTGCCGGCGCCCTTCCCCTCCTCGGATGTGGAGTCGGAACCGCCGCCCCCGCCGCACGCGGTGACGGCCAGCAGCAGGACGCCGAGTATCAGCGCCGACAGCCCCCTGCCGCCTCGCCCCCGCGCGTCAACCGACGCCCCCGATATCGGTCGCACGTTCAAGTCTTCTCCCCTCGCGGGGCCTGGTCCGGCCCCCGCTCCCCCGCGCGTACCACCACGCGCACCGGCGCATCGTAACCACAAGGTCAGGGGCGTCGGCGGCTCATGATTGTCACCGTTCCGTACCGACTTCAACGGAAAGTTGGAGCAACCCGCTCCCTGCCCGCTCTCCTCTCGGGCTACCGCACCGCACTGCCCGCCTTCCATTCCTGCCAGCCCATGTTCCACCCTCCGAGCCCGTTGTCGGGAGCGACCTTTTTGTCGTTGCTGTGGACCACCTCGATGACGTCCCCGACGAGGCTGCGGTCGAAGAACCAGCCCGCCGGCGTGTCCGAGCGGCCGCCCTTCACGTCCCTGAGGCCCACGCAGCCGTGGCTGACATTGACCTGGCCGGGCGCGTCCGGCGCCCAGTAGTTGCCGTGCAGGAAGGTGCCGGAGTCGGTCAGGCGCATGGCGTGCGGGACGTCCGGGATGTCGTACTCGCCCTTGCCGTCCTTCTTCTTGAAGCCGACCGTGGCGCCGTTCATCCGGGTCACCTCGAACATCTCGCTGACGACCATCCTGCCGTTGTACGTCGTCGTCTTCGGGGCGCCGGCCGTGATCGGCACGGTGGCCAGCAGGTCGCCGTCCCGCCGGACCTCCATGGTGTGCTTCGCCGCGTCGACCAGGGAGACCTGGCTGCGGCCGATGGTGAAGGAGAAGGTCTTGTACTGGAGGCCGTAGACGCCGGGGGCGCCTTCGACGTCCCTCAGCCGCAGGGAGACGGTGACCTGGGTGCCGGGCTTCCAGTACCGCTCGGGGCGGAAGTCCAGGCGGCCGTCGCCGAACCAGTGCGGGCGGATCTCGACGGGGGGCTGTGCGGTGACGCGGATGGCCCGTTCGACGGCCGCGCGGTGCTCGATCTCCCGGTTGAACTCCAGGGAGACGATCATGCCGGTGCCGACGGTGGAGCGGTTCTCCGGCGTGACGTATCCGATGAAGCGCTCATCGGGGACGTGCGTGGTGAACGTGGTGTGCCGGGCCGACCGGCGGCCGTGGGCGTCCAGGGCGACCGCGTCGATCGTGTACTTGGCGGCCAGGGCGAGCTTGTGCTCGTCGGGTTCCCAGGTCAGGCCGTTGTCGGAGAGGTGCCCCGGCACCGGGGACTCCTGCGCGTCCTGCGATCTGACGACCTTGACCGACTCCAGGCGCCCGTCGGGCACCCGTACCCGGAGCTTCTCCTCGGGCCGCACCCCCCGGGTGCCGTCGTCCGGGGAGATCCGGATGACGTCCTCGGGTGCCGGGGGTTTGCCGAGTCCTCCGATGTCGATGCCGCCCTTGCCGTCGGTAGTGCAGCCGGTGGCCCCGGCCAGCAGTCCTGCCCATGTCAGTACGGCGGCCAATGCGACCCCCGCGCGCCGTGCGCGCCCAGTTACGTGCCTCACGCGGTACCCAACGACCGGGCCTGCTTCGGGGAAACGTGAGTGCGACCCAAGCTCTGGGCAGAACAGTGGGGAGAACGACGCGAGGGGGTGGGGCGGCCGGGATGCCGCACACCCTTCCCAGGTCGTTCCACGAGCCGTGGGAGGCTGACAGGTGTCCAGCGCAGCCGAGCAGGAGGCGGTGGCCGAGGACGGGCGCACCGCCGCCGTCGTGAACGGCGCGCGCCGCACCGCGCCACCGCCGGCCGTGCCCGTGCGGCCCGGGGCACCGACGCCCTTGGGCGCCCGGTTCCGGGTCGGCCCGGACGGTGTGGCGGGCACCAACTTCGCCTTGTGGGCGGGCGGGGCCGAGGCGGTCGAGCTGTGCCTGTTCGACGAGGCCGGCAAGGAGACGCGGGCCCGGCTGACCGAGCTGACCCACGAGATATGGCACGGCTTCGTGCCCGGCGTGATGCCCGGCCAGCGCTACGGCTACCGGGTGCAGGGCCGCTGGGACCCGTGGACCGGCGGCCGCTGGAACCCGGCGAAGCTGCTCCTCGACCCGTACGCCCGCGCGGTGGACGGCGACTTCAGCCTCCCCCCGGAGGTGTACGGGCACGTCCGCGACTGGCCCCAGCAGCAGGTCGCGGACACCGTGCGCGACGACCGGGACTCGGCGCCGTACGTCCCGAAGGGGGTCGTGGTCCACGATGACGACGACTGGGCGGACGACCACCGCCCGAAGACGCCGTGGGCGGACTCGGTGATCTACGAGGTGCATGTACGGGGCTTCACGCAGTTGCACCCGGGCATCCCGCAGGAGCTGCGGGGCACCTACGCCGGGCTGGCCCATCCGGCGGCGATCGAGCACCTCGTGAAGCTGGGCGTGACGGCCGTCGAGCTGCTCCCCGTCCACCAGTTCGCGCACGAGGACCACCTGCTGCGCAAGGGCCTCAAGAACTACTGGGGCTACAACTCGATCGGCTACTTCGCGCCGCACGCGGGCTACGCGGCCTCCGGTACGACGGGACAGCAGGTCGGCGAGTTCAAGCGCATGGTCCACGCGCTGCACGAGGCCGGCATCGAGGTCATCCTCGACGTGGTCTACAACCACACGGCGGAGGCGGGCGAGCTCGGCCCGACGCTGTCCCTGAAGGGCATCGACAACCGGGGGTACTACCGGTTGCAGTCCGACGCGCGGAGGTACGCGGACTACACGGGCTGCGGGAACACCCTGCACGTGGTCCAGCCGCACGTCCTGCGCCTGATCACCGACTCGCTGCGCTACTGGGTGACGGAGATGGGCGTGGACGGCTTCCGCTTCGACCTGGCCGCCGCGCTGGCCCGCTCGATGCACGACGTCGACATGCTGTCGCCGTTCCTCGCCGTGATCGCGCAGGACCCGGTGCTGCGGCGGGTGAAGCTGATCGCCGAGCCGTGGGACGTGGGGTCCGGGGGCTACCAGGTCGGGGCCTTCCCGCCCCTGTGGACGGAGTGGAACGACCGCTACCGCAACGCCGTGCGGGATTTCTGGCGGGGCGCCCTGCCGGACGTGCGCGACCTGGGCTACCGCCTGTCGGGATCGAGCGACCTGTACGCCTGGGGCGGCCGTCGGCCCTACGCCTCGGTCAACTTCATCACCGCGCACGACGGTTTCACCCTGCGCGACCTCGTCTCGTACGAACGCAAGCACAACGAGGCGAACGGCGAGGGCAACCGGGACGGCACGGACGACAACCGGTCGTGGAACTGCGGGGCGGAGGGGGAGACCGACGACGAGCGCGTACGGGCCCTGCGGCGCCGCCAGTTGCGGAACCTCCTGACGACCCTGCTGCTGTCGACGGGCGTCCCCATGCTGGTCGCGGGCGACGAGCTGGGCCGCACCCAGCGCGGCAACAACAACGCGTACTGCCAGGACAACGAGATCAGCTGGGTGGACTGGAGTCTGCTGGAGGACCCGGACTGGAAGCCCCTGTTCGACCTGACCGCCCGTCTGATCGACCTGCGCCACCGCCACCCCGTGCTCCGCCGCCGCGCCTTCTTCTCCGGCCGGGCGCACTCCGCGGACGGCCTGCGGGACCTGGCCTGGTTCACCGTCCGGGGCACCGAGATGACGGAACGGGACTGGTACGCCCCGGCCGGCACCCTCGGCATGTACCTCTCCGGCCGGGACATCCCCGGCCGCGACGAGCGCGGCGACCCGATCCTCGACGACAGCTTCCTCGCCGTCCTGCACGCCGGGGACCGGCCCGCGAGCTTCGTGCTGCCGGGGCCGCCGTGGGCGGAACGGTACGAGGTGCTCGTCGACACGGCACGGGAGGAACAGGGGGAGGCACCCGGGGTCGTGCACCGGGCGGGAGGGACCATCACGGTGCCGGCGCGGGCGGTGCTGCTGCTGCGGGTGGTCGGCTGACGCAGGATTGCAGGTCCGCGAAGTCCGTTCGAAGCGGCATCAGCCGATCGGCTGATGCCGTCGTACGACCCCTCGAACACGCAGGTCGTAGGACCAGCGGCCGATCCGGGTCCGGCCAAAACTCGGTGGGCGTTGTCAGTGCCGATCCGTAGGCTCGCTGATGATGGCGACGACACCTGTAACCACCAAGGATCCTGAGAAACGCGGCGACCGGTCGGCCGTACGCACGCTGCTGCGGCTGTGGCCGTACGTCCGGCCGGTGCGCGTGCGGCTGTTCACCGCCGCGTTCGTGGCGGTGCTCGCCTCGTGCGCGGGGCTGGTGATTCCGCTCGTGCTGAAGTGGATGGTGGACGGGCCGGTCGCCGACCGGGACTCCGCGGGGGTGTGGCTCGGGGCGCTGTTCCTGCTGCTGCTCGGGCTCACGGAGGCGTTGCTGTTCGGGCTGCGGCGGTGGCTGGTGGCGCGGCCGCTCGCGGGGGTCGAGGCGGGGATGCGGGCCGATCTGTACCGGCATCTCCAGCGGCTGCCGGTGGCCTTCCACGACCGGTGGGCGTCCGGACAGCTGCTGTCCCGGGGGACCACGGACCTGATGCTGGTGCGCATGTTCCTCGCGTTTCCGCTGACGTTCCTGCTGGTCAACGGGGTGACGATCGTCATCGGCGTGGTGATCATGCTGATCCAGGACTGGTCGCTCGGACTGGTGATCCTCGGCCCGGCGATCCCGGTGATCGTGACGTGCGTGGTCTTCGAGACGCGGTACACCGAGGTGGCGCGGCGGGCCCAGGACCAGGTCGGAGATCTGACGACGGTCGTCGAGGAGAGCGTGCTCGGCATCCGGATCATCAAGGGGTTCGGCCGGCACCGGAGCCAGGCACGGGCGTTCCGGGAGCTGTCGCGGACGCTGCGGGGGACGGAGCTGCGCAAGGCGGGGCTGCTGGCGACGATCTGGGGCGTCATCGTGACGCTGCCGGAGGTGGCGATCGGGGTGGCGCTGGTGCTGGGGGCCATGCAGGTGGCCGACGGTTCGCTGTCCGCCGGGACCCTGGTCGCCTTCCTGTCCACGGCGCTCGCGCTGCGCTGGCCGGTGGACTCCATCGGCTTCCTGCTGGCCATGAGCCAGGAGGCGGCGACGGCGACCGAGCGGTACTTCGAGGTGATGGACGCGGAGCCGGAGTCGCAGGCGACAGGCGCCGCGCCGCGGTCCGAGGACAGCGGGCTCCGGTTCCACGACGTGTCGTTCCGCTATCCCGACGCCCCCGCCGACTCCCCAGCCGTCCTCGACCGCATCAACCTGCACATCCGCCCCGGCGAGTCCATGGCCCTCGTCGGAGCCACCGGCAGCGGCAAGACCACGCTCACCGCGCTCGTGCCCCGCCTCCACGAGGTGACCTCCGGGCGGATCACGCTGGACGGCGAGGACATCACGGCGATGTCCCGTGAGGAGCTGCGCGCGAAGGTGGCGGTCGCCTTCGAGGAGCCGACCCTCTTCTCCGCCGGGGTCGGTGACAACGTACTCATGGGGGCGCACGGCACCGCGGGACAGGCCGAGTTGGAGCGGGCGCTGGCCGTCGCGCAGGCCGACTTCGTGTACGCGTTGCCGCAGGGCACCGACACGCGGGTCGGTGAGCAGGGGCTCAGTCTCTCGGGCGGGCAGCGGCAGCGTCTCGCTCTGGCCAGAGCCGTGGTCGGCCGGCCCAGGTTCCTCGTGCTCGACGACCCGCTGTCCGCCCTGGACGTGCACACCGAGGCGGCCGTCGAGGCCGCGTTGCGGGACGTCCTGGCGGAGACCACGGGCCTGATCGTGGCGCACCGCCCGTCGACCGTCCTGCTCGCGGACCGCGTCGCCCTGCTGTCCGGCGGCCGGATCGTCGCCGTCGGCACCCACCAGGAACTGCTGCGCACGAACGCCGAGTACGTCCATCTGATGGCCGGGACCGAGGAGGCAGACCGATGACGGCGACGGCGCCCACGACCACCACACCGGGCAAGGAGAGCCCGGCCGGGGAACCCGCCCGGCAGGACGACGACTTCGACCGCGACGTCCTGCCCACACCCCCGGGCGCCACCGCCGCCCTGCTGCGTTCCCTGCTCGCCCCGATGAAGGCCCGCGTCGCCGTCACCACGCTTCTGCTGCTGCTCCAGCAGGCGGCCACGCAGGCCGGCCCGCTGCTGGTGGCGTACGCCATCGACAGCGCCGTACCCGCGTTCCGCGACCACGACAACGGCCCCCTCGTCGCGGTGGGCGTCGGCTATCTGCTGTGCGCGCTCGCCTCCGGGGCCCTGCAGTCCACGTTCGTGATCGCCGCAGCCCGCGTCAACCAGGACGTGCTGCTGGACCTGCGCGGCCGCATCTTCCGCCACGCGCAGGCGCTGAGCGTCGACTTCCACGAGCGCTACACCTCGGGCCGGCTCATCTCCCGCTCCACCACGGACGTGGAGTCCCTGCGCGAGCTGCTGAACGAGGGCCTGCAGGAGCTGGTCGGGGTCGTCCTGTCCTTCGCCTACATCTCGGCGCTGCTGCTCTGGCTCGACCTGGGGCTCGGCGCGGTGGCGGTGGCGTCGCTGGGGCCGCTGTATCTGCTCATCCGGCTCTACCAGCGGCGCGCGGGACGGGTGTACCGGGCCCGGTCGACGGCCATCGCGGCCGTGATCGTGAAGTTCGTCGAGACGATGAACGGCATCCGGCCGGTGCGCGCGTTCCGCCGCGAGGCGGTCAACGACGCCGACTTCCAGGTGCTGAACTCCCGCCACGAGCGGACCAACGGCGACGCGCTCCTCGAGATGGCCCGCTATGTGATCGGCTCCCGGCTGGTCGCCAACACGGCGGTCGCGGTGATCGTGCTGTGGGGCGCGCACCGGGTGGCCGACGGCTCGCTGGAGCTGGGCGTGCTGGCGGCCGCGGTGCTGTATCTGCGGCGGCTGTACGACCCCATCGACCGGCTCGGCATGTTCCTGAACTCCTACCAGTCGGCGGCGGCCTCCCTGGAGAAGATCGCCGGACTGCTCGCCCAGACGCCGTCCGTCCCGGAGCCCACGACACCCCGGCAGCTGCCGCCCCTCGCGTCCGAGCACCCCGGCCGCGAGGTCGTCTTCGACGGGGTCCGCTTCGCGTACCGCACCGGCGGTGAGGTGCTTCCTCGCTTCGACCTGACGCTGCCCGCCGGACAGACGGTCGCGGTCGTCGGCTCGACCGGCGCAGGAAAGTCGACCCTGGCCAAGCTGCTCGCCCGGTTCTACGACCCCTCCGACGGCCGGGTCCTCCTGGACGGCGTCGACCTGCGCGACCTGGCCGGGCCCGAACTGCGGCGCGGGGTGGTCATGGTGACGCAGGAGGCGTTCCTGTTCTCCGGCACGGTCGCCGAGAACATCGCGATCGGCCGCCCGGACGCCACCCGCGAGGAGATCGAGGAGGCCGCGAAGGCGATCGGCGCGCACGACTTCGTCACCGCGCTGCCCGACGGCTACGACACGGACGTACGCAAGCGGGGCGGCCGTATCTCCGCCGGTCAACGCCAACTCGTCGCCTTCGCCCGGGCGTTGCTCGCCGACCCGGCCGTGCTGATCCTCGACGAGGCGACCAGCTCGCTCGACATCCCGGGCGAGCGGGCGGTGCAGCGCGCGATGGCGACGGTGCTGAAGGGGCGTACGGCCGTGGTCATCGCGCACCGGCTGTCGACCGTGGAGATCGCGGACCGGGTGCTGGTCATGGAGCACGGGCGGATCGTCGAGGACGGCAGCCCGGACGAACTCATCGCGGACACCGGCCGGTTCGCGGATCTGCACAGGGCGTGGCGGGACAGTCTGGCGTAGGCGGGGCAGCCTTCGTGAGGCGGGCGGTCCGGCGTGGGAAGCGGAGAGAGATGATCGACGCGTACGAGGATCCCGGCACGCCCGACTGTCGTGGCGGCGGCCGGTATCTGTGGTGGCTGGTGAGGTGCCAGCCGGGCCGGGCCGCCGCCGGTGCGCTGCTGGGCAGCACCTGGATGGTGCTGCTGGCGGCGACGCCGTATCTGATGGCCCGGGCGATCGACGACGGTCTGGAACCGGGCCACATGGGTGCGCTGGCCGGCTGGAGTGCCGCGTTGTTCGCGGTGGGGTCGTTCAACGCCTGGCTGAGCATCATGCGGCACCGCACGATGACCCGGGTGCGGATGGACGCCAACTTCCGCACGGTCAAGGTCGTCGTCGGGCAGGCGGTCCGGCTGGGCGCCGCGCTGTCCCGGCGGGCGGGCGCCGGGGAGGTCGTCACGATCGGTGTGGGCGACGTGCAGACGATCGCCCAGTCGCTGACCGTCGTCGGGCCCGGGGTCGGCGCGGTCGTCGCCTATCTGGTGGTCGCCGGGCTGCTGCTGTCGGTGTCGACGCTCATCGCCGCGGTGGTACTGCTCGGGATCCCGGTGATCGTCCTCCTCGTCGGGCCGCTGCTCACCCGCCTCCAGGGCACCGAGACGGAGTACCGCGAGCGGCAGGGCGTGCTCACCGCCCGGATCGCCGACCTCGCGGGCGGGCTGCGGGTCCTCAACGGGCTCGGTGGCAAGGGCCTGTTCGCCGACGCCTTCAACCGGGACTCCCAGCGGCTGCGGTCGCAGGGTTACCGGGTCGGCGCGGTGACCAGCTGGGTGCAGGCGCTCGGCGTGGGGCTGCCGACGCTGTTCATGGCGGTCGTGACCTGGCTGGCGGCCCGGCTCGCCGCCCGAGGGGACATCACGGTCGGCGAGTTGGTGTCGGTGTACGGCTATGTGGCGGTCCTGGTGGGGCCGGTGGCGTTCTGGGTGGAGTGCGGCTACCAGATCAGCCGCGGTCTGGTGGCGGCCCGGCGGGTCGTACGGTTCCTGCGCCTGGAGCCGATGGCGGACACCGGCACCCGGGACGCGCCCGCGGAGCCCTCGGTGCTGCACGACCCGGTGTCGGGCGTGCGGGTGCTGCCGGGGCGGCTGACCGCGCTGGCGGGCGCCCGCCCCGCCGACACCGCGGCCGTGCTCGACCGCCTCGGCCGGTACGTCCCGTCGGCGGCGACCTGGGGCGGGGTGCCGCTCGACGAGATCGCGCTGGCGCAGGTCAGACAGCGGATCCTGGTCGCCGACCACGAGGCGGACCTGTTCTCGGGCACCCTGCGCGACCTGGTCGGCGGCGGAGACGATGGCGACGACGAGCGCATCGGGCGGGCCGTGCACACGGCCGTCGCCGACGACATCGTGCAGGGCCTGCCGGACGGGCTCGACTCGGCGATCGACGCGCAGGGCCGCAACCTCTCCGGCGGCCAGCGCCAGCGTGTGCGGCTGGTCCGGGCGCTGCTCGCCGACCCCGAGGTGCTGCTGGCCGTCGAGCCCACCTCCGCGCTGGACGCCCACACCGAGGCGCGGGTGGCCGAGCGGCTGGGGGCCGCGCGCAAGGGCCGTACGACGGTGGTCACCACCACTTCCCCACTGGTGCTGGACCACGCGGACACCGTGCTCCACCTGGTCGACGGCAAGGTCTCGGCCACCGGCAGCCACCGCGAGCTGCTGGACCGGGAGCCGGGATACCGGGCGCTGGTGGCGCGGGACGCCGACCTCATGGAAACCCCCGGCCTCACGGACACCACAGACGTCACAGACACCGAGGAGGCCGTACGGTGACCGGCTCGACGGCCTCTTCCGGACAACTGCCCGTGGCCGAGCCCGCCGACGTGCGGCGGGCCTCCGTACGCCTGGTGAAGGCCGACCGGCGGGCCTTCGCGGCGGCACTCGCGCTGAACGCGCTGGCCGCGGTCGCCGGGCTCGCCGGGCCGTGGCTGCTGGGGCGGATCATCGACGACGTGCGGGACGGGGGCGGGGTGTCGGCCGTGGACCGGCTGGCGGCGGCCCTGCTGGTGTGCGCGGTGGCGGAGTTGCTGCTGGCCCGATGGGCGCGGTACGTCGGGCACCGGTTCGGTGAGCGGACGCTGGCGCGGGTGCGCGAGGAGTTCGTGGACCGGACGCTGGCGCTGCCCGCGTCGGTGGTGGAGCGGGCCGGTACCGGCGATCTGACCGCGCGCGGCACGGCCGACGTGGCCACCGTCGGCACCACGCTGCGCGACGCCGGGCCCGAACTGCTCATCAACGGCGTGCAGTGCCTGTTCGCGCTGGTCGCGGTGTTCGTCATCGACCCGTTGCTCGGCGCCGTCGGGGTGTTCGGGCTGACGCCCATCTGGTTCGCCCTGCGCTGGTATCTGCGCCGGGCGCGGGACGGCTACCTGGCGGAGGGGGCGGCCAACTCGGAGGTCGCCGAGGTCGTCGCGGCGACCGCGTCGGGGGCGCGCACGGTCGAGGCGTTCCGCCTGGAGGAGCGCCGGACCAGGGCGAGCCGGGAGGCCCTCGAGACGTCCCGCCGCACCCGTTTCCACACCCTCTACCTGCGCTCCGTGTTCTTCCCGGCGGTGGAGGTGTCGTACCTGATCCCCGTGGCCGGGGTGCTGGTGATCGGCGGGATGCTGCACGCGGACGGCGTGATGAGCCTGGGCGCGGTGGTGGCGGCCGCGCTGTATCTGCGGCAGCTGGAGTCGCCCCTCGACCAGATCCTGGTCCGGGTCGAGCAACTGCAGAGCAGCGGCGCCTCGTTCGCCCGGGTGGAGGGGCTGGCCCGGGCCCCGCGCGCCGACGCGGCCGACGTCCCCGTCCCGGCGGACGACCTGATCGAGGTGACCGGCGTGCGCTACGCCTACGACCGCGGCGGTGAGGTACTGAGGGGCGTCGACCTGACCGTGCGCCCCGGGGAACGGCTCGCGGTCGTCGGGCCCTCCGGCGCCGGCAAGACCACCCTGAGCCGGCTGCTGGCGGGCGTGGACGCGCCCGGCACCGGCACGGTGACGGTCGGCGGGGTGCCCGTCGTCGGCCTCGGCCCCGAACAGCTGCGCCGCCAGGTCGTCCTGGTCACCCAGGAGCACCACGTCTTCCTCGGGACGGTCCGCGACAACCTCCTGATCGCCGAACCCGCCGCGACGGACGACGACCTGCGGGCCGCGCTGGCGGCGGTCGGCGCGGACACCTGGGTACGGGAACTGCCCGACGGTCTCGACGCCACGCTGGGCGAGGGAGGGTGCCGTACGGACGGCTCCCAGGCCCAGCAACTCGCCCTCGCCCGGGTCGTGCTGGCCGACCCGCACACCCTGATCCTCGACGAGGCCACGGCCCTGCTCGACCCGACCACCGCCCGCCACACGGAGCGCGCCCTGGCCGCCGTACTCGAAGGCCGCACGGTCATCGCCATCGCCCACCGCCTGCACACCGCCCACGACGCGGACCGCGTGGCGGTCATGGAGGACGGTCTGCTGACCGAACTGGGCACGCACGACGAGCTGGTGGCGGCGGACGGGGCGTACGCGGCTCTGTGGGGGTCGTGGCACGGGGACCGGCCCGCCTCCCCCGAGACCTCCACCTGACCGTCCAGTCCGTATACCGAACATGAATTTCCGGGCAACGGACGATTTCTGGCCAACTTCCTGACGCGCTCCTGACAGAAACCGCCATCTCCTGCGACTCTTCCCACGGCCGCTTCACAGCAACCCCACAGCACGAACGTGTGCCGCGGCCGCACGTGGATCTGCGCACCGCCCTGTTCTGCCCGGACGGCCCACCCGCCGACCGGTCTCCCCTGGCCGTGCGACCCGCGGCCACGCAGAAGGAGTCAGTGTTGAGAGACAGTTCCTCCCACAGACGCACCTCCCACACCAGCACCTCCTCCACGCGCACCACCCCCCGTCGCAGGGCCGCAGCCGTGGCCCTCGTCGGCGTGTCCGCCCTGATCGCCGCGGCCGTCCAGTCGGGCGCCGCCACCGCAGCCCCGGAGAAGGCACCGTCGGCCGCGGGAAAGGTCATACCGGGCGCGGAGTCGGTCAAGCTGACCCCCGCACAGCGCGCCGCGCTGCTCCGCGCGGCCGAGGCCACCAAGGCGGAGACCGCCGAGGAACTGGGCCTGGGCGCCAAGGAGAAGCTGGTCGTCCGTGACGTCCTCAAGGACGGCAACGGCACGGTCCACACCCGCTACGAGCGCACCTACGACGGCCTGCCCGTCCTGGGTGGCGACCTGGTCGTGGAGAGCACGAAGGCCGACGCGACCGAAGCGGTCGTCAAGGCCACCCGCGCCGCCATCAAGCCGGCGACGACCACGGCCAAGCTGTCCGCGGCCAAGGCCGAGACGCAGGCCCTCGCCGCGGCCAGGGCCGAGGACGCCAAGAGCCCGGACGTCAACCGCGCCCCGCGCAAGGTGATCTGGGCGGCCGACGGCAAACCGACCCTGGCGTACGAGACGGTCGTCGGCGGCTTCCAGCACGACGGCACCCCGCAGGAGCTGCACGTCGTCACCGACGCGGCCACCGGCGAGAAGCTGTACGAGTGGGAGGCCATCGAGACCGGCACCGGCAACACGGTGTACAGCGGCACGGTCACCCTCGGCACCACGCAGTCCGGGTCCACGTTCAACCTCACGGACGGCGCCCGCGGCGGCCACAAGACGTACAACCTCAACCGCGGCACCTCCGGCACCGGCACCCTGTTCTCCGGCGCCGACGACATCTGGGGCAACGGCAACCCGTCGAACCTGGAGTCGGCCGCCGCCGACGCCCACTACGGCGCCGCGCTGACCTGGGACTACTACAAGAACGTGCACGGCCGGAGCGGCATCCGCGGGGACGGCGTCGGCGCCTACTCACGGGTCCACTACGGCAACAACTACGTCAACGCGTTCTGGTCAGACAGCTGCTTCTGCATGACGTACGGCGACGGCTCGGGCAACGCCAACCCGCTGACGTCGATCGACGTGGCCGCGCACGAGATGACCCACGGGCTCACCTCCAACACGGCGGGGCTCAACTACAGCGGCGAGTCCGGCGGTCTGAACGAGGCAACCTCCGACATCTTCGGCTCGACCGTCGAGTTCTACGCCAACAACTCCTCCGACGTCGGTGACTACCTCATCGGCGAGGAGATCGACATCAACGGCGACGGCACGCCGCTGCGCTACATGGACAAGCCGAGCCAGGACGGCTCGTCCAAGGACAGCTGGTACTCCGGCATCGGTTCGATCGACGTGCACTACTCCTCGGGCCCCGCGAACCACTTCTTCTACCTGCTGAGCGAGGGCAGCGGCACCAAGACCATCAACGGTGTCACCTACAACTCGCCCACCGCGGACGGCCTCGCGGTCACCGGCATCGGCCGGGACAAGGCGGAGAAGATCTGGTTCCGCGCGCTGACCACCAAGTTCACCTCGACCACCAACTACGCGGCGGCCCGCACCGGCACCCTCGCGGCGACGGGCGAGCTGTACGGCACCACGAGCGCCGAGTACAAGGCCGTGCAGGACGCCTGGGCGGGCGTCGCGGTCGGTGCGCGCTCCGACGGCGGCGGCGGTGGCGGTGGCGGCACCTCCTTCGAGAACGCGGCCGACGTGTCGATTCCGGACAACGGAGCGGCTGTCAACTCGTCCGTCACCGTGTCCGGGCGGACCGGCAACGCGCCGTCGAACCTCGCGGTGGCGGTCGACATCGTCCACACCTACATCGGTGACCTCCGGGTGCAGCTGATCGCCCCCGACGGCACGGCGTACACGCTGAAGGCGTACGGCACCGGTGGCAGCGCGGACAACCTCAACACCACGTACACGGTGAACGCCTCCTCCGAAGTCGCCAACGGGACCTGGCAGTTGAGGGTTCAGGACAACGCGGCTCAGGACACCGGCTACATCAACTCCTGGAAGCTCACCTTCCCGTAGGCCCACGCCCTGCGAGGGCCCGAAGACAGGGCGCCGCCCCGGTGGTTCGACTCCCCGGGGCGGCGCCCTCGTTCACGTTTCCGAAACATTTACCGGCCAGTCGACTTTCGGCCAACATCACCTGGAGGCATGACATGTACGCGGCACCGATGCCACTCTTCCCTCACCCGCCGCACAACTTCCCAGCAGCCCCCCACCGAAGGAGCTTGTGTGTCCTCCATCTACGCGCGTCACCGTCGCACGACGCTGGCCATCGCCACCACCGTCGCCGCCGGAGCCCTGCTCACCACAGGGCTGACCGCCGTCAGTGCCTCCGCCCAGTCCCCCGCGGACAGCACCGGAAGCGCGAAGCCCCTCGCCGCCCCCACCTCGCTCGCCCCGGCCGCGCGCACCGCGCTCATCCAGCAGCAGCAGGACACCGCGGCCGACACCGCCCAGGAGATAGGCCTCGGCGCCAAGGAGAAGCTGGTCGTCAGAGACGTCGTCAAGGACGCCGACGGCACGGTCCACACCCGCTACGAGCGCACCTACGCGGGCCTGCCCGTCCTCGGCGGCGACCTGGTCGTCCACGAGTCGAAGGCCGGAGCCACCCAGGGCGTCACCAAGGCGACGAAGACCACCATCAAGGTCGCCTCGCTCAAGCCCGCGATCGCCGCCACCAAGGCGGAGAAGCAGGCCGTGACCGCCGCCGAGTCGGCCGGCTCGGAGAAGACCGAGGCCGACGCCGCGCCCCGCAAGGTGATCTGGGCGGGCAACGGCAGCAAGCCGACCCTCGCCTACGAGACGGTCGTCGGCGGCCTCCAGGAGGACGGCACCCCGAACCAGCTGCACGTCATCACCGACGCCGCCACCGGCAAGAAGCTCTTCGAGTACCAGGGCATCGAGACCGGCTCCGGCAAGAGCCTGTACTCCGGCACCGTCACCCTCGGCACCTACCTGTCGGGCTCGACGTACCAGCTGTACGACACCTCTCGCGGCGGCCACAAGACGTACAACAAGGCGCACGGCACCAGCTCCTCGGCGGGCACCCTGTTCACCGACGCCGACGACACCTGGGGCACCGGCGTCGCCTCCAGCTCGACCACCGACCAGACCGCGGCCGTCGACGCCGCCTACGGCGCGCAGACGACCTGGGACTTCTACAAGAGCACCTTCGGCCGCAGCGGCATCAAGAACGACGGCAAGGCCGCCTACTCCCGCGTCCACTACGGCAACGCGTACGTCAACGCGTTCTGGGACGACAGCTGCTTCTGCATGACGTACGGCGACGGCGAGAGCAACACCCACCCGCTGACGTCGCTGGACGTGGCCGGCCACGAGATGACGCACGGTGTCACGTCGAACACGGCGGGCCTGAACTACAGCGGGGAGTCCGGCGGCCTGAACGAGGCCACGTCCGACATCTTCGGCACGGCGGTCGAGTTCTACGCGGCGAACTCCAACGACGTCGGTGACTACCTCATCGGCGAGGAGATCGACATCAACGGCGACGGCAGCCCGCTGCGCTACATGGACCAGCCCAGCAAGGACGGCGGCTCGGCCAACTACTGGTCGTCCACGCTGAAGAACCTGGACGTCCACTACTCGTCCGGCCCGGCGAACCACTTCTTCTACCTGCTCAGCGAGGGCAGCGGCAGCAAGACCATCAACGGGGTCGCCTACAACTCCCCGACCTCCAACGGCTCCACCCTCACCGGCATCGGACGCGCCAAGGCCGTCCAGATCTGGTACAAGGCGCTGACCGAGTACTTCACGTCGACCACCACCTACGCGGGCGCCCGCACCGGCACCCTGAGCGCGGCGGCGGCCCTGTACGGCTCCACCAGCACCGAGTACAAGGCCGTCGCGGCGGCCTGGTCGGCGGTCAACGTCGCCTGACGTTTCACCGGTCGAGACGGGCGGCCCCCGGGACGAAGGCATCCCCGGGGGCCGCCCTACTCTTGGGCACCATGCCCTTGACGGACTTCACGTACGACCACGTCGGCTCCACCCGGCAGGACGGCTTCTGCCCGCCCGGCTTCCACCCCCTGCACGTGCGCGCACGTATCGGCGAGGGCCAGGAGGTCTTCAGCAGAGCCTCCGAGGCGGTCCTCACCTGGGAGATGCACCGCGAGCTGGGCGTCGGCATCGACGCCGGCGCGGACCGCGCCGCCCCCGAGGTCGACGTCACCGTCACCCTCGCCGGGCTGATAAAGGCCCCCTGCCGCGTGGTCTGGACGGTCGAGGAGCCCCGCCGCGCCGGCTGGGCGTACGGCACGCTGACCGGTCACCCCGAGTGCGGCGAGGAGTCCTTCGTCGTGGACCGCACCGGCGACGGCACGGTCTGGCTGACGATCTCCGCGTTCAGCCGGGGCGCCAAGTGGTACGCCCGCGCCGGCGGCCCGGCGACGCGCGGGCTGCAGCACGCGTACGCGAAGCGGTGCGGCGCGGTGCTGCGACGGCTGTGCGCCCCGGTCGAGAAGATCTGAGCGGGCTCACCGCAGCACCACCCCCGCGGCCTCCACCACCTCCTGTGACGGCAGCGCCACGAGCCCCGGCTCCGCACCGGACGCCAGCAGCCGGTGCGCGGGCAGGACGCGGACCGTGTAGCCGTAGGGGCCCGTCCGGTCCAGGGACAGCGGACCCTCGTACACCCACCGGCCCTCCGGATCCGGGCTGCCCGCCGGTTTCAGCGGGACGGTCGTGGCGTCGGTGATCCGGTCCTCCTCGTCGACCCGGCCGGAGACCGCCTGCACCTCGACGTCCTCCGGGGCGAGCCCGCCGAGGCCGACGCGGACCCGCAGACCGAGGGTCGTGCCGAGTTCGGCGGTGGCGGTGGCCGCGGTCGTCTCGACGTGGCCGACGGTCACCCCGTGCCAGGCGGAGCGCAGCTTGGACTTCCACTGAGCCAGTTCGCGGGCGGCGTCGGGGGCCATCGCGCGGTGGGCGTGGGCGGCCGGGGCGTAGAGCCGCTCGACGTACTCGCGGACCATGCGCCCGGCCAGCACCTTCGGGCCGAGCAGGGTGAGGGTCTGGCGGACCATCTCGATCCAGCGGTCGGGCAGCCCGCCCTGGCCGCGCTCGTAGAAGCGCGGGGTGACCCGCTGTTCGAGAAGGTCGTAGAGCGCGTCGGCCTCTATGTCGTCGCGCCGGTCGGGATCGGTGCCGACGCCGTCGGCGGTGGGGACCGCCCAGCCGAAGTCGGGCTGGAACCACTCGTCCCACCAGCCGTCCAGCACGGAGAGATTGAGGCAGCCGTTGAGCGCGGCCTTCATTCCGGACGTGCCGCACGCCTCCAGCGGCCGGAGCGGGTTGTTCAGCCAGATGTCGCAGCCCGGGTAGAGCTTCTGCGCCATCGCCATCCCGTAGTCGGGCAGGAACACGATCCGGTGCCGCACCCGCGGATCGTCCGAGAACCGCACCAGCTCCTGCACCAGCCGCTTGCCCCCGTCGTCCGCCGGGTGCGCCTTGCCCGCGACCACGATCTGGATCGGCCGCTCCGGGTGCAGCAGCAGGTCCATCAGCCGGTCGCGGTCGCGCAGCATCAGCGTCAGTCGCTTGTACGACGGGACGCGCCGCGCGAACCCGATGGTGAGGACGTCCGGGTCGAGCACCCCGTCGATCCAGCCCAGCTCGGCCGTACCCGCGCCGCGCTGCCGCCAGGACGCGCGCAGCCGCTCCCGCACCTCCGTCACCAGCTGCTCGCGCAGGCTGCGGCGCAGCTCCCAGATGTCCTGGTCGGCGATGTCCGCGACCGCGTCCCAGCGTTCCGAGCCGCCGACGGTCATGGCGTCCTCGGTGCGCTGGGCGCCGACCTGCCGGGCGCCGAGCCGGAACACCTCCGGGGCGACCCAGGTCGGGGCGTGCACGCCGTTGGTCACGGAGGTGATCGGCACCTCCTCGGGGTCGAATCCCGGCCAGAGCCCGGAGAACATCTCCCGGCTGACCTTGCCGTGCAGCAGGGAGACGCCGTTGGCGCGCTGGGCGAGGCGCAAGCCCATCACGGCCATGTTGAAGAGGTTGGGTTCACCGCCTGGATAGGTCTCCATGCCCAGTTGCAGGACGCGCCCGACGTCGATGCGCGGGAGTTCCGCGTCGGGGCCGAAGTGGCGGGCGACCAGCTCGCGGTCGAAGCGGTCGATGCCGGCCGGGACGGGGGTGTGCGTGGTGAAGACGGTCCCGGCCCGGACCGCTTCGAGAGCGGAGTCGAAGTCGAGGCCTTCCGCGCACAGTTCGGCGATCCGCTCCAGCCCGAGGAGGCCGGCGTGGCCCTCGTTGGTGTGGAAGACCTCGGGCTCGGCGTGACCGGTGAGGCGGCAGTACGTCCGTACGGCCCGCACTCCTCCTATGCCGAGCAGCATCTCCTGCAACAGCCGGTGCTCGCTGCCGCCGCCGTAGAGCCGGTCGGTCACCCCGCGTTCGCCGAGGTCGTTCTCCTCGACGTCCGAGTCCAGCATCAGCAGGGGGACCCGGCCGACCTGGGCCAGCCAGATCCGGGCGTGCAGCTGCCTGCCGCCGGGCAGCGCGAGGGAGACCTGGGCGGGGCTGCCGTCGGGCTCCCGGAGCTGGGCGACGGGCAGCTCATTGGGGTCGAGGACCGGGTAGTGCTCCTGCTGCCAGCCGTCCCGGGACAGGGACTGCCGGAAGTAGCCGTGCCGGTAGAGCAGCCCGACACCGATCAGGGGTACGCCGAGGTCGCTGGCCGCCTTCAGATGGTCGCCGGCGAGGATGCCGAGGCCGCCGGAGTACTGGGGCAGGGCGGCCGTGACGCCGAACTCGGGTGAGAAGTAGGCGACGGCGGCCGGCAGGTCCGCCGTCTGGGTCTGGTACCAGCGGGCGCCGGTGACGTAGTCGTGCAGATCGTCGGCGACCGCGGTGAGCCGGCGCAGGAAGCGGCGGTCCTCGGCGAGCTCGGCGAGCCGACCGGGCCGCACGCTGCCGAGCAGCCGTACCGGGTCACCGCCCGAGGCGGACCAGCGCTCGGGGTCGACGGACTGGAAGAGATCGCGGGTCTCCGCGTGCCAGGACCAGCGCAGATTGCGCGCTAGGTCGCTCAGTGGCCGCAGGGGGTCGGGGAGCACGGGTCGGACGGTGAATCGACGGATCGCCTTCACATTCCACCTCGAACGAGCGTGAGGAAGAGGACGCACGGCGGTGTGCGTCCCGTCGTCAGCTTCGACGGTATCGGGCACGAGGCCTTCGTAACCACGGCGCCTTCCCGCGGGCACGGTTCCTGCCGCACCCTACGACCCCCTCACCCGATTTGGCCGATTCCGCCCCCGTAGGCGTCCTTGTCGTACTTCACACCGCACGAGAGGCTGCCAAGTGGCGTACCGGCCGGAGGTGCCGCGCAGGCGGTGCACCCCGGCTGTCGTACGCCGAGTCGAGGAGGGGGTACAAAGCCATGGCACGGACGCGAACACGGCGTCTGCGCCGGGCGGGGGGTCTGACCGCGGTGACCTGCGCCGCGGCGCTTTCGGCCATCACCCTGCCCGCGCACGCCGTACCGGAGGGGCGGATACTCGGCGCCGGACAACCCGGTTCCGTCGGCGGAAGTTACCTGGTGACACTCGAGGGGGGAACGAAGGCCGCGTCGGTGGCCGGAAAAAGCCTCGCTAAAAAATACGGGGCGACAATCAGCCATACCTACGGAACGGTGCTGAACGGCTACGCCGTCAGGGCGAACGAGAGACAGGCCGGGCTGCTCGCGGCCGACCCGCACGTCGCCTCGGTCGTCCAGGACACCCGGGTGACCCTGGACCACGTCCAGAAGAACCCGCCGTCCTGGGGCCTGGACCGCATCGACCGGCCGAACCTGCCGCTCGACAAGAGCTACACCTGGCCGGAGTCCGCGGGGGCGGGCGTCACGGTCTACGTGATCGACACCGGCATCCGGATCGGCCACCGGGACTTCGGCGGCCGGGCGAGTCACGGCTGGGACTTCGTCGGCCGCGACAGCAGCGCGGGCGACGGCAACGGCCACGGCACCCATGTCGCCGGCACCGTCGCCGGCACCAAGTACGGCGTCGCCAAGAAGGCCGAGGTGGTGGCCGTGCGCGTCCTCGACAACGCGGGGGCGGGCACAACAGCCCAGGTCATCGCGGGCATCGACTGGGTCACCAGGAACGCGAGGAAGCCCGCCGTCGCCAACCTCAGCCTGGGCGGCCTGCACAACGCCCAACTGGACGCCGCCGTACGCACCTCCATCGCGTCCGGCGTAACGTACACGGTCGCCGCGGGCAACGACGGCATGCCGGCGTCGCTCTACTCGCCCGCGGGCGTACGGCAGGCGATCACGGTCGGCGCGACCGACCGGAAGGACGCCAGGGCGAGCTTCTCGAACCACGGCTCGGCCCTGGACATGTTCGCGCCAGGTGTGTCGATCACGTCGGCATCCATCGCGAGCAACACCGCGGCGGCCACCGCCTCCGGTACGTCGATGGCGTCGCCGCACGCGGCGGGCGCGGCCGCGCTCTATCTCGCGGATCACCGGAAAGCCACTCCGGCCCAGGTCGGCAAGGCACTGGTCGCCCGGGCGGCATCCGGGAAAATATCCGGACGAGGCCTCGGATCACCGAACAAACTGCTCCAGATACCGCGCTGACCGGGATCGATTCCCGTACCGGCCCCGTTCGGCCTGAACGGGGCCGGTCTTGTGTGCAGACATACGCGTGAGTAGTTAACAAAGTGCCGGATTGCTCACCCGAATAGGGTGGGAAGGCTCCCCCGGTACGCCCCTCAGGAAGACCACAGGGTTACCACGCAGGACCCACCTCCCCACAGCCATCCGCCCACCCACGTTGACGCGGACAGGAGCGGTCATGCCCGCCACGCACCACTCGTCAGCACCCCCGACACCGAGCACCGAAGAAGTTCCCGTGCGCCCGGTCGACGACGGTCCGCCGACCCCGGAGCCCCCCTCCGCGGGCGACACCACCGGTATCGGACGCATACCCGTCCTCGACGTCCGCCCGGTCGTCCGGCGCGGACGCAGGCCCGCCAAGGCCGTGACCGGCGAGACCTTCGAGATCTCGGCCACCGTTTTCCGCGAGGGGCACGATGCCGTCGCCGCCAACGTCGTGCTGAAGGATCCGGAAGGCCGCCCGGGCCCCTGGACGCCGATGCGCGAACTGACGCCCGGCACCGACCGCTGGGGCGCCGAGGTCACCCCCGGCGCCCCGGGCCACTGGACGTACACCGTGGAGGCGTGGGGCGACCCCGTCACCACCTGGCGGCACCACGCCCACATCAAGATCCCTGCGGGTATGGACACGGAACTCGTCCTGGAGGAGGGCGCCCGGCTGTACGAACGGGCAGCCGCCGGCGTCCCCAAGAAGGGCAAGCGCCAGGTCCTCCTCGCGGCCGTGGAGACCCTGCGCGACGACACCCGCCCCGCCGCGACGCGCCTCGCGGCGGCGTTGACGCCGGAGGTGGACGCGGTCCTCTCGCGGTATCCGCTGAGGGAGTTCGTGACCGCGTCGGAGACGCTGC